>JAGVKL010000043.1 GCA_020050595.1 Legionellales bacterium | reverse complement strand
TGGTGAGTATTTGCGTTGCAATAGGCCATAATGCTTTCAAATAAAGAATACCTAGACTTAACTCTATAAAAGGATAAATATATCCATAAGTATACCAGCGACGGGCTAGCAAATCATAAGTTGCATAACCCTCAGCAAAACCATAAATATCCAGCAATTTAAAAGCAGAGAAAACCAAAAAAAATCCTGCCATAAATTGATTCATCCAACCCAACCAATCTATGACCGGCAAATAGATATTATTGATGAATGATACCCCGAAAATATAAGCAATAATTAAAAGAAGTGGATAGTAGGTTTGTAGCATATTTTCCGATACTATCGTCACAGCCGCTGAATTTTTTAAATCTACAAGATGATAATTTCCTGCATCTGATATAATCGTATTTAATTCATCCAGTGAAGGTGGTTTATTATCTTCAATTTTTAGAATAGGTGGATTAAGCGTTATTGATTTTATTTGAAAATGTGTGGACAACGATGATTGTATTTTGTCTATACATGCAGCGCAGTGCATCCCTTCAATTTGATAAGTAAATATCATGAATTTTACTCCTTTTTTAGGGCTGTCATTTTCTTGTTCTGTACGAGGTTTACCCGGATGAAAGCGCTTGCGTGCGTTCATCCGGGCTGCTTTTAAGAGGAGTGGATGAAATAATTAAATTAACTGGTAATAGCTTCGTCAGGCATGGTGACGTTTAATTCTAGGATCGCGCTGCCGCCCATTCGCTCTAAATTAACACTCACTTGTTCTTTGCTAATGGGTACGTATTTGGCAATAACTGCTAGGATTTCTTCTTGCAATTTGGGTAAATAATCAGGGGTGTTTCGTTGAATGCGCTCATGGGAAATAATAATCTGCAGCCGTTCTTTAGCAACGGAAGCAGTGGTATTACGCTTTCGCAGGTAATGAAATATACTCATGCTGTAACCCCCTCCTTGTTTTTACCAAATAGGCGGCGCAATAATCCCTTGCGCTCACAATTAACAAAACGCATAGGACGGTCCTCTCCCAGAAAGCGCGCAATAGCATCTTCATAAGCTTGGCCAGCATCGCTGTCTTCATCGAGAATAACGGGCGTACCTGTATTGGAAGCTTTAAGTACAGCTTTAGATTCAGGGATAATACCAATTAATTTTATAGCTAAAATTTCTTTTACGTCTTCAACGGATAACATATCACCTTTTTCAACACGTTCAGCATCATAACGAGTTAATAAAAGGTGCTCGCGAATAGGCTCTCGGCCTTCCATCGCGCGTTTACTCTTGCTTGATAGGATACCTAAAATTCTGTCTGAATCTCTTACGGAAGAAACTTCGGGGTTGGTAACCACAATAGCTTCATCGGCAAAATGCATGGCCATTAATGCGCCTGATTCAATTCCTGCGGGAGAGTCGCAGACAATATAATCAAATTCTTGAGCTAATTCGTTTAAAACTTTTTCAACACCTTCAATCGTTAATGCATCTTTATCACGGGTTTGAGAGGCAGGAAGTATATAAAGCTCTGATAAGCGCTTATCTTTGATTAAGGCTTGCTTTAGTGTTGCTTCCCCATTAATGACATTAATGAAGTCATAAACCACACGTCGCTCACAGCCCATAATGAGATCAAGATTTCTAAGCCCAATATCAAAGTCAATAACGACTGTTTTGTGCCCGCGCATAGCGAGGCCCGATGATATAGCTGCTGATGAAGTGGTTTTACCGACTCCGCCCTTTCCAGAAGTAACAACGATAATTTTGGCCAACGCTAACCCTTCCCTTTAAGTTGACAGAACAAAGTTTTTCCCAGTGTACACTTTCTTGCTATCGTTGTTCAACCACCTTAGAAAAATTCTCCTCTGTACGGTACAATTTTTGAAATAATCGTCTTTGCGAGCAAAGCGAAGCAATCCAGTGGCTTAAGGTCACTGGATTGCTTCGTCGCGGTGCTCCTCGCAACGACGCTTTCAAAAATTGTACTGTACAGAGAAAATTCTCATTTAAGCCAAATTATTGTATAATTTTCGGTTAAATAAATTCCAGGAGTAGGTATGACGCTTTCTATCACACAACAGGCGCTGACGTTTGATGATGTCTTGTTGCTTCCTGCTCATTCGACGATCTTACCAAAAGATGTTTCTCTTACTACTCAATTGACGCGGGATATTCAGTTAAATATTCCACTTCTATCCGCTGCAATGGATACCGTAACCGAAGCTCGTTTAGCCATCGCCATCGCTCAGGAGGGAGGCATTGGGATTATTCATAAAAATATGAGCTATATGGAGCAGGCCGAGGAAGTTAGAAAAGTTAAAAAATTTGAAAGTGGAATGGTGAAAGATCCTGTTTCAGTGACACCTTCCTTAACCGTTAAAGAATTACTAGACGTCATGGACCGTCATAATTTTTCAGGTATGCCTGTGGTTGAGGGGGAAAATCTAGTTGGGATAGTCACGAGTCGAGACATTCGCTTTGAAACCAACTTATCGCTTCCCGTTTCATCAGTGATGACCCCTAAAGAGCGCTTAGTTACCGTGAAGGAGGGGGCAAGTCGTGAAGAAGTTACTAGTCTTTTGCATAGGCATCGTATTGAAAAATTATTGGTAGTTAATGATGCATTTCAATTACGTGGTTTGATTACGGTCAAAGATATTCAAAAAGCGAAAGAAAATCCTTATGCCTGTAAAGATGATTACGAGCAATTGCGCGTAGGGGCAGCTGTGGGGGTTGGATTAGGTACGGATGAGCGTGTAGCTGCTTTAGTAGATGCTGGCGTTGATGTGATTATTGTGGATACAGCGCATGGGCATTCACAAGGGGTTTTAGAGCGGGTGAAATGGATAAAAAAACATTATCCAGACATCCAGGTTATTGGTGGTAATATTGCTACGGCTTCGGCTGCAAAAGATTTAATTGCTGCAGGAGCTGACGCGGTAAAAGTAGGTATTGGACCTGGCTCTATATGCACTACCCGTATTGTGACAGGCGTTGGTGTACCGCAGATTTCAGCGATTGCCAATGTAGCTGCGGGTGTGAAAGGGCGGGTACCTGTGATTGCTGATGGTGGTATTCGTTTCTCAGGTGATGTCTGTAAAGCGCTGGCTGCAGGTGCTTCTACAGTGATGCTGGGTAGTATGTTTGCTGGTAGTGAGGAATCGCCTGGTGAAATTGAGCTTTACCAAGGTCGTACTTATAAAAGCTATCGTGGCATGGGTTCGATTGGCGCTATGGCGCAAGTTCAAGGATCTAGTGATCGCTATTTTCAAGAGCTTACGCAGGGGGCTGAAAAATTAGTACCTGAAGGTATTGAAGGACGAGTTCCTTACAAAGGGCCTATTCAAAGTATTATTCATCAAATATTAGGTGGATTACGTTCTTGCATGGGTTATACCGGATGCGAAACGATTAGCAAACTTCACAACAATGCTGAATTTGTACAAGTCACCAGTGCTGGCATGCGCGAATCGCATGTGCATGATGTGAATATTACAAAGCAAGCCCCTAATTACCAAATTGATGATAATTAATTCATGAAAAATATTAAAAGAAGACCGCTTGTTATTTTAGATTTTGGTTCGCAGTATACCCAACTCATTGGTAGACGTGTTCGCGAGCTTGGTGTTTATTGCGAAATTTATCCTTATCATGTGGATATTGAGCATTTAAAAACCCTTCATCCTTGTGGATTTATTTTATCGGGTGGGCCTGCAACCGTGACTGAAGACAAAAATCCACGCGCACCTGATTGGGTTTTTAAAGCAAATCTTCCTGTACTTGGCATCTGCTATGGTATGCAAACTATGGCCGCGCAATTAGGCGGCCAAGTTTCTTCTTCACCCGTGCGTGAGTTTGGTTACGCAGAATTAGCGCTGCATGGTCAAAGCCAACTATTAAGTCAAATTGAAGATAGGGTAACTGCGTCAGGCGAAGCATTACTCGATGTATGGATGAGTCATGGCGATAAAGTAACAAGCCTTCCGCCTGGATTCAAAGTCATTTGTGTTACACCCAATGCGCCCATCGCAGGGATGGCTGATGAAGCTCACCAGTGGTACGGTCTGCAATTTCATCCTGAAGTCACTCACACTACCCAGGGGTTACGGATTTTACAGCGTTTTGTGGTTGATATTTGTCAGGCAGCAACGGATTGGACGCCGGAAAACATTATTGAGCAAGCTATAGAAAGCATTAAACGGCAAGTAGGTCATGATCAGGTGCTTTTGGGGCTCTCTGGCGGGGTGGATTCGTCTGTAGTAGCTGCTTTATTGCACCGTGCTATTGGTGATCAATTAACTTGTGTTTTTGTAGATACAGGATTACTTCGCTTAAATGAAGCGGAGCAAGTCATGGCCATGTTTAACCAACATTTTGGCATGAAAATTATTGCAGTGAATGCCGAAAAGCAATTTTTAGACGCTTTAAAAAATGTAAATTGTCCTGAAAAGAAGCGAAAAATTATAGGCCATACATTCATCGATATTTTTGATAAAGAAGCAAGCCAAATTACGAATGTGAAATGGTTAGCACAGGGGACTATTTATCCTGATGTTATTGAGTCAGCCGCAACACATAATGGCGTGGAAGAGGTTATTAAATCCCATCACAATGTAGCGGGTTTACCTGAGACTATGAATTTAAAGCTTTTAGAGCCTATCCGTGAATTATTCAAAGATGAAGTGCGAAAAATTGGCTTGGAGTTAGGACTGCCTTATGACATGGTTTACCGTCATCCTTTTCCAGGCCCTGGCTTAGGCGTGCGTATTTTAGGTGAGGTAACAAAAGAATATGCTGACGTTTTGCGAAAAGCAGATGCTATTTTTATAGAAGAATTACAAAAAGCTGGCTTATACCATCAAGTAAGCCAAGCGTTTGCTGTTTTTCTTCCAGTGAAAAGTGTAGGTGTTATGGGGGATGGGCGTCGTTATGAGCATGTTATTTGTTTGCGTGCTGTGGAAACCATTGATTTCATGACAGCTCATTGGGCTCACTTACCTTGGGATTTCCTCGCTAACGTTTCTAATCGTATTATTAATGAAGTCCATGGTATTTCTCGCGTAGCTTATGATATTTCTGGAAAGCCGCCAGCGACTATCGAGTGGGAATAGATAATGTCTACCGACTTATTTTGGATGCAAAAAGCATTTGAATTAGCAGTAGAAGCTGGGGAGCAGGGGGAGGTGCCTATAGGTGCTGTCTTGGTTGATCAAAATAATCAATGGATAGGTCAAAGTGGAAATTTAGTCCTGCAAACGAACGATCCTACCGCACATGCAGAAATCATGGCCATTCGCGAGGCTGCTAAAAAAATAAATAATTACCGTCTTGAAAATACAACGCTTTACGTAACGTTAGAACCTTGCTCAATGTGCGCAGGTGCTATGGTGCATGCGCGAATCAGGCGCTTAGTATTTGCGACCCGCGATTTTAAAGCAGGTGCTGCCGGCTCAATTTTTAATCTATTAAACGGATTTCCTTTAAATCACCGAATCCAAATCGATGAGGGATTTTTGCAACATCAATGTGCGTCCCTGCTCAGTGATTTTTTTAAAACAAAACGATAGTTCTTTGTGCGATGCTGGGGCTATGTGTGGAAGAGGGGTTCGGAGTTAAGTTTTCCGCTCTCTGACGGTCGCGGTTCGGAGTTGCTCCCTGCGGTCGCGGTTCGGAGTTGCTCCCTGCGGTTGCGGTTCGGAGTTAAGTTTTCCACAGTCTCTGACGGTCGCGGTTCGGAGCTGCTCCCTGCGGTTGTGGTTCGGGGCTCTGCTGGGCTTTAAATATCACCGCATTAGTTGGTCTCGCTGTGAGGGCAGTGTTTTTTCTAGGATTAAATAAAAATTTCCTCCATTAATTTATTACGTAAAGATGCTTGCTCTGCTAAATTTAACTTCTCTCCTTGGTGATTACTAATATAAAACATATCCTCAACACGCTCGCCTGCCGTTGCAATTTTGGCACTATGTAAATGAATTTTTTCGCTTAAAAAGAGGCGGCTAATGCTAGCTAGTAAGCCAGGGCGATCGCCCATGACTAAAAACAACCGGGTAAAATGTGTGTCTTCGCTGAACGTAATTTGAGGCTTTAAATTAAAATGCGCTTGGGTGCGAGATAGGCGCTTTTGGGTAATATGAGGTAAATTTTCTTTGTCAGATAGGTATTTCACTAGAGCGCTATGAATAGATTCGGTTTGCTTTTCATCGATGAAAACTTGGTTTTTTTCATCAAGAATAATATAAGTATCTAAATCAAAATAGTTATCGCTGGTAAGAATAGTTGCTTCCTGGATGGTAGCATGATGGTTGGTTAGTACGGTTGTAGTAATGGTAAACCGTTCATCGCGGTGAGGCATGTAAATAAATACTTCCGTGCCGCCTTGTGTGTGATGCGGCATAATTAAGACTAGCGGAAAATTTTTGCAATCGAGAATAGCTTTCGTATGCCGAGCAATAATTTCAGGCGATTCATGTAAGAAATATTTCCCCTTGAAATGCTTCCATAAATGATGAATGACACGAGGGGATATCCCCTCATTGACTAAAAGACTTAATGCTTGTTGTCGGCGCTGCTCAATTAAATCTTTTTCATCCATTAAGGCTTTTTCCGCATGCATTGCATTTTTAGCGGCATAATATAATTCTTTTAATAGGGAGTCTTTCCATGCATTCCATAAAGAAGGATTCGTGCCGCATATATCCGCTACGGTTAATAAATAAAGGTAATCTAAATAATCGATGCGAGGTAAATGACTGCAAAAATTAGTAATCGTTTTAGGGTCATAAATATCTTGTCGCTGCGCGGTTTGAGACATGAGCAAATGATGTTGTACAAGCCATACGAGCAATAGTTCATCACCTTTCTTTAGACCATGACGGGCGGCGAATTGCGAAGCCTCGATAGCTCCTAACTCGGAATGATCGCCGCCTCGTCCCTTAGCAATATCATGAAAAAGAGCTGCTAAATAAAGAATTTCACGTTTTTTAATTAAAGGCATTAACTTAGCGCAAAGCGGAAATTGCTTAGCATAATCAGGATTTAAAAACCGAGCTAAATTACGAATAACAAATAGCGTATGTTGATCGACGGTGAAGGCATGAAAAAGATCATATTGCATTTGTCCTGTAACAGCAGCGAAACAATCAAGATAGTGTCCTAATACACCATAGCGGCTCATGAATTGTAAGGTATCAAAAGGATTTTCAGCCACTCTTAAAATGGTCATAAACACTTCAGTAGCCTCATTTGAGGAGCGGAAACGATTATTAATAAGATAGAGATGCTGACGTATTAAACGAATGGTACTGGCGCGTATTCCCTTAATAGCCGGATTTTTAGCTATCCATAAAAAAAGCTGTAATAAGGCCAAAGGCTTTTCCCTAAATATCCATGCATGTTTGACTTCGATGTATTGATTAGATAGTTGAAATGTTTGATCCAAGGGCATGAGTTTTTGTTTTTCAGCGTAAATAATTACTTCAGCAAACCACTGTAGGAGCATTTCGTTCAGCTCTCGTACTCGTTTTATTATTTTAAAATAAGTTTTCATGAACTGTTCTATGCCGAGTGATTGAGCGTTATCCTGATAACCGAAAAGGCCAGCAAGCTTGACTTGATAATCAAAAAGAAGGCGCTCTTCGTTTTTTAGAGACAGCATGTGCAAAGCAAAGCGAACCCGCCATAAAAAATATTGGCAGTGAACAAGTTCTTCGTACTCTTTATCGGTAATAAAGCCGCAATTAATGCCTTCTGCTAGTTTTTTAATGCCAAAATGGCGCTTGCCTACACTCAATAATATTTGTATATCACGTAATCCACCGGGGCCATATTTAACATTGGGTTCTAAGTTATACGCTGTTTCGTCATATTTTTGGTGACGTTTGTGCTGCTCTTGTAATTTTGCAAAAAAATAATCATGGCTTGACCACATATGCAGATGATGCGTTTGATAGAGCAACTCTTCCATGAGCGCACCGCGGCCACATAAAAGATGCATATCTAAAATGCTTGAAATGACACTAATATCCCTACTTGCCAATTCAGCACATGCTTCTGCCGTTGTAATCTGATGCCCCACCTCCAAGCCGATATCCCAGCAATCTTGAATAAACAATTGTGCATGATGCAATTGAAGTTTTGGTATCGTTTCACTATGCAATAATAAGAGGTCAATATCAGAGTGAAGATGAAGCTCTCTACGCCCATAACCACCTAATGCCAATAAACAAAAATGAGATTCAAGCTGGTGGCTTTGAAAGAGAGAAATTAATATTTTATCGATATAAACCACTAATTTTTGAATAAGCGGCGCAATATTACGATTCTGACAAAACTCCTCACTTAATTCGTCCTTAAGCTGTTTAATGGCTTGCTTTAGAGCTAAATTATTAATATTCATAGGGGGTCAGGTCTATTTATTAAATCATAAAATATCCTAAAGAGGATAAATCGTTTTATGAATGATTGCACGTTGTCTGAAAGCTTATGTCTAGTGACGGTAGAGCCGCATGTTCCGAATGGTCAAAAGCTCCATTAAATTGGTTTTCGGCCCAGGGCTTATGCATGAAAATTAAATAAGCTATTTTCAATACTAAACCATCGAGATCCCGTGACTGGTTGCCGCTCTAAGATCGAGTAAAATTTCTATGCCGCGGATAAACTGGGGAATGTAGAAATCAAATTTTTTCATGCGTGGCCTTATAATATTCATAACGTGTTTTATGGTTTTTTGTTATTCATTATGATATAATAAAGAACAATTAAATTTATTTTTTATTTATATGACAAATAGGGTCTGTTGACATTTGCTCTACAACCCATTGCTAGCCTACGTTCCGCGACTGGTTCGCACAATCCATGGACCCCGTGGACAAGCCACGGGGCGTAGGATCGGAGATAAAATGTCAACAGACCATAGTATTATAAAAGCCATTCATACCGAGACCATTAGAGATTTGGCATTTCGTTATAAGCGCCTTCCTTGGTATAAACAAATGTTTTTTCCAAAGCGTATAGCAGCGGCTATATCCGCATTACCATCCTCTCCTAGCGACTATACGGTTGATCATATCAGCGGCGTGCTTCATAGTTTTCTAAATAGCCGTTCTATTTTTAAAAGTTTTTTTAATTGTCTTAACCAATTTAAGACTACACCGCTTACAAAAGAGGTATTGCCTCATTATGCCCAGCAATTTATTCCCACGACTGCTTTGGAAAAGACGCTTACTTATAAAAGTGAATTTGATCGAGCAATTAACACACGAGAACAGGCAGTTTTTGAGACAATTCCTGCGCAAGCTTTTCAAGGATTAGCTGAAGAAGATAATTATGCTGCTTTTCGTTTGGCAGCGGCTAGGGGTGATTTGGCTGTAGTGCAATATTTGAAAGAAAAAATACCTGAAAAATTTCAGATAATGCTTGAAGCTAATCATTATGAGGCTTTTCGTAAAGCTGCTGCAGGGGGGCATCTTGAGGTATTAGAGTATTTGGCTGCACAAGCGCCTGAAAAATTTCAGATAATGCTTGAAACTAATCATTATGAGGCCTTTCGTACAGCTGCTGCGGAGGGGCATCTTAAAGTATTAAAATATCTAGCTACACAGGCTCCTGATAAGCTTCTGGCGATGATGAGAGCATATAATTTTGAATACGAGGCGTTTCGTTTAGCTGCTGGAGGCGGTCATCTTGAGGTATTAAAGTATTTAGCTGAAAAAGCACCTGACCTGCTTCAGGCAATGATTGCAGCCGGTGGTTCTTCTATCTATTTGTATGATGCTTTTCGTCGAGCTGCTGCTAATGGTCATCTTGAGGTATTAAACTATTTAGCTGAAAAATCTCCTACCCAGCTTTGGCTGATGATTGAAGTGGATAACTACATTGCTTTTCGTGCCGCTGCTGAAAATGGCCATCTTGATATCTTAAAGTATTTAGCTGAAAAAGCGCCTGGCGAACTTCAAGCGATGATTGCAGCAGATGATTATGCTTCTTTTCGTGCCGCTGCTGGAAATGGTCATCTTGATATCTTAACGTATTTAACTGAAAAAGCGCCTGGCGCGCTTCAAGCGATGATTGCAGTATACAATTATATTGCTTTTCGTGCCGCTGCTGAAAAGGGCCATCTTGATGTCTTAAGGTATTTAGCTGAAAAAGCGCCTGACAAGCTTCAAGCGATGATTGCGGCAGATA
>JAGVKL010000026.1 GCA_020050595.1 Legionellales bacterium | reverse complement strand
ATTTTTATTAGCATTTATTCTGGAAATAATAAGGCTTGATGGTTTCATAAAGCAGGTCGTTAAGGTGGTGTATCACTCGATGAATTAAAATATCATGGGCATCGGTGAATTGATGGGCGATTACATCACTGACTGCATCAGTCGTTTGCTCTTCTTTGGCCAGGATTAACAGTAGATGCTCTGGTTGTGTGGAAAGAAATTCGTTAATTAGCGGGCGAAGCAGTTCAAGTGTTACCTCTTTTTTGGATAAATAAATTAAACACTCGCGCTCCAGTGTATAAAACAATTTTTTATTCATGGTGTATCCCTTTGCAGCCAGCCCTCAATATAGGTGATGGTTTCTTCTATAGTACTTACTTCCTGATTATAAAAGTACATCAAATAATCCTGAGCTGTTTTTCAATCAGTGGATAATCAAAATCCTCAAGGCTTTTTTCATGCATTCCAAATCACATGGGAAGTTCCTGAGTCATTAAGGTTAACAATTCTTTTAACATCTCATGAGTCAGGTAATTTTTCAATGCTTCGTCACTGTGTACGATAGACAACTGGTGGAATGAATAATTTAAGAATATCTATGGCCTGTGACTGAGTCAATGGTTTAGTTAATAAGCACCCATTCTTGGCTCAATGCATCCCCTCATTTGAAGAGCAATGCAAAAATAAGGACTTACTACTATGCTTTCAGTAGAGAAACATTTAAGTTGATAAAATGCTATTGATACCGGTCAGTATGATTATTTTAGGCATTGGGTTTCTTGGTTCAGGCGCATTTTTAATTTTTAGATTACTGCGACAAACCCTTTATTATCGTGTGCAATGGATTTCTTATCTGTTACTTATTGCTTTTTTTATTTTAAGTTATGCCGGCTGTATCGTCTATGGCATTTATTACGATCCCCATTGTCTTAATTATTGGTATGCCACACTCTTTCTTCTTGGAGGCGTTTATGTGTATTTATCCTGCAATTTAATGACGAACACCATGAATAAAATGGAGTTAATGGATGACATCACCCTGCGGTATGAATTATTAAAACAGCGCAGTACACTCGATAGTTTGACTGAGTGTTTAACTCGAGATTATTTATTAGAGGTTTTGAATCACCGTTTTCAGAAAATTAAACTGGATGAGGGGATGTTGGTGATACTCTTTATTGATATGGATGGTTTTAAAGCTATTAATGATAATCATGGTCATGACATAGGGGATAAAGCATTACAGCAATTCACTCAACTCCTAAAACGGCGTTTACGAAAAGAAGATTTAGTCTGCCGCTATGGTGGGGATGAATTTATTGTACTAATGGAGCATATTGCGATTGAGGATGCTCAAAAAATTGCTTCGGATATTGTCCGAAGAGCCAGGCAATTGAGCCAAGATAACGTGCAATTGACTGGTTGTTCTATAGGTATTGCAGTGTTGAATAAGCACTCGTCTTCCATCAATGAAGTCATAAAAAAAGCCGATATTGCCTGTTATGCGGCGAAGCAAAAGAAGAGCAAAAATTCTGTTTGTCTGTACAGCCATGCGTTATCTGCCGCTAATCACTCCAAAAACTAACATTAGAATATTTACGATTATCAATCCTTAGTTGTCATCTTTTTAGAAATGTATCTCATTGAGTTTTAATGGGTTGATTGACAACATACCCTTATAGGTATATACCTATAAGGGTATGTTGGAGAACATGTCATGCCCAAACTTCCTGAACATCATAGTGAATTATCCCGACTTAATCGAGCTATAGGTCAGCTTGAAGGTATTAAGCGGATGATTGAAGAGCAGCGTTATTGTGTGGATATTTTGTCGCAATTGCGTGCTGTTCGTAATGCGGTAAAAACTATTGAGCTTGGCGTGCTTGAGCGCCATGTTTTAAATTGTCTTAATGAGGTTGCTTGCCATGGCAGTCAGGAATCGCGTCAGGAAAAAATGGATGAGATAATGGGCTTGCTTAAAAAATACGATTGAGGTGAATGATGAGTACACATAACCACAAAACCGAACACACCAAAGAGGATCACAGTTGTTGTGCTCATCAACATAAAAACCCTCCTATGCCTATTGTTGATAAAGAGACAGGAAATACAATGTATACCTGCCCAATGCATCCGCAAATCCGTCAAGACAAACCCGGAACTTGTCCCATTTGCGGCATGGCGCTTGAACCTGAACAAGTGAGTTTAACAGAGCAAAAAAATCCTGAATATCAGGACATGTTTTGGCGCTTCATTGTGGCATTTGTCGCCAGTATTCCCATTGTGATTTTAGCGATGGGTGAACGCTGGTTGAGCGCATCGATTCCAGTGCCTTTATCCTTATGGCTTCAAGCAATGCTTGCCACCGTGGTGGTTTGGGGTTGTGGCTGGCCATTCTTCGTTAGAGGTTGGCAATCGCTTCGATCACAACGATTGAATATGTTTACTCTAATTGCCTTAGGTACGGGAATTGCCTGGGGGTATAGTTTAGTAGTAGTTATTTTCCCCCAATGGTTTCCCCTTCATTTGCAAGAAAATGGGATGATTCCTGTATATTTCGAAGCGGCAGCAGTCATTACGACTCTGGTGCTTTTAGGTCAAGTATTGGAGTTGAAGGCGCGAGAACGCACAGGAGATGCTATTCGCGCGTTGCTTCATTTAAATCCTACAGTCGCTCATCGATTAAATGATCATGATAAAGATGAGGATATTACGCTTGATGAGGTGCGCGTAGGGGACAGATTACTAGTGCGTCCGGGCGAAAAAATCCCGGTTGATGGGGAGTTGATTCAGGGTCAAAGTGATGTCGATGAGTCCATGCTAACCGGTGAGCCTATGCCTGTTGCAAAAGAAATAGGCAATCACGTCATTGGTGGGACCCTCAATCAACAAGGAAGCTTCATTATAAAAGCCGCCCAGGTGGGCAAAGATACGTTACTTGCTCGTATTATTACCCAAGTCAGCGAAGCGCAACGCACTCAAGCTCCTATTCAACGGTTGGCTGATGCTGTTTCAGCCTGGTTTGTGCCATTGGTTTTAGGGATTGCAGGGCTTTCGTTTCTCGTCTGGTTTTTAATAGGGCCTGAGCCTTCTTTAAGTTATGGACTAATTGCTGCTATTTCCGTACTGATTATTGCCTGCCCTTGTGCTTTGGGGCTTGCAACGCCTATGTCAATCATGGTGGGGATTGGTGAAGGCGCACGACGTGGTATCTTAATTAAAAACGCAGCTTCTTTAGAGCAATTACGAAAAGTCGACACACTTGTTGTGGATAAAACAGGAACATTGACTCAAGGCCATCCGGCGTTAACCCAAATTATCCCAAGTAAGCATTGGCAAGAAAATGAACTGTTGCGTCTTGCGGCGTCCCTTGAGCGTCATAGCGAACATCCACTGGCTAAAGCCTTACGTGATGAAGCGCTAAAACGCCAAATTAATTTGGAAGAGGCCACAGATTTTATTGCAGTCAGAGGTAAAGGCGCTCAAGCCAAAATCAATGATGCGATTATTGCCATTGGCAATGCCCATTGGTTGTCTGTTCCTGATGATGAGATTCCTGATGCGGCATTAACAGCACAAAAAGAGGGAGCTACTGTGATTTATATGACGGTCAATAAACAATTAGCCGGTGTCTTTATGGTAGCCGACCCTATTAAAGAGTCGAGCCAACATGCGGTCGCCTCCTTAATAAAAAAGGGCATTCAAGTCATCATGCTCACCGGTGATAATGCCATGACAGCTAAAGCGGTAGCCCAACAAGTTGGTATTCAAGAAGTCATTGCTGAGGTGCTGCCCGATGAAAAGAGCAACGTAATTCGCAAGCTGCAACAAAAAGGACAT
>JAGVKL010000060.1 GCA_020050595.1 Legionellales bacterium | reverse complement strand
TGGGTATATATATGAGGAGCGTATCATTCGTTGAAAAACCCCGTAATCCGCTTTGCTCCTTACGGGCTACTCTGTTTGAATTTGCGCCGATCCGTCAGAGCCCAATTGCAAGCAACGGCCTCTTGCTCACCATGAAGCATGAAAAGAGCCCTATTAAAAACTACAAATAATCTCGCTGCAAAATCTCAGCAATCTGCACCGCATTCGTAGCAGCGCCTTTCCGGACATTGTCGGCCACTATCCACATATTAATGCCGCAAGGATGCGAAATATCCTGTCTTATACGACCGACAAACACCTCGTCTTTTCCTATCGCATGCGTCATAGGTGTTGGGTATAACTTTTTAAGTGGATCATCAACAACTTTTACCCCCGGCGCATTTTTTAAAAGCCCACGCACATCTGCCGCTGATAAAGGCGCTTTTAATTCCACGTGCACGGCTTCTGAGTGGCCATAAAGTACAGGTACACGGACTGTTGTAGGATTAACTAAAATAGTGTCATCCTCGAGAATTTTCTTGGTTTCTTTAACCATTTTCATTTCTTCCCGGGTATAGCCGTTCTCTTCAAATTCATCAATATGGGGTAAGACATTAAAGGCTATTTGATGAGGATAAATCGCCGACTTTGCCGGTCTGCCATTGAGTAGCTCACCGACTTGCGTGATCAATTCTTTGATGGCTTCTTTGCCTGTGCCAGAAACCGCTTGATAAGTAGCTACGTTAATTCTTGCAATACCCACTGCATCGTGCAAAGGCTTCAGGGCAACGACCATTTGAATGGTTGAACAATTAGGATTAGCGATAATGCCGCGGTGGGTGTATTCAGCAATGCGGTGCGGATTCACTTCAGGCACTACTAGAGGAATATCATCATCATAACGAAAACAAGACGTATTATCGATCACCACACAGCCTTCGGCAGCAGCGATAGGAGCATATTCTTTAGATACAGCCCCTCCCGCTGAAAAAAGAGCAATATCGGCTTGAGAAAAATCAAACCCCGCCAAATCCCTTACTTCTAACTGCTGATTACGGAAATTAACAAAACTACCCGCGGATCGCTCACTCGCTAAGGGATAAACTTGGTCTACAGGAAAATTACGCTCTTCTAGAACCGTTAATAAAGTTTCTCCTACAGCACCGGTAGCACCTACAATCGCCACATTCAATCGTCTAGTCATTTTATCCTCTTATCAAATTTTTATATTTTGGCATACACCCGACGTCTCACAGCTTGACTGACCCCGCGCTCAAGGCGCTGACTCTTAGCCACATTGGTGCGAGTGCGACGCCTTAAAAACGCACTTAAAATTGCACCCTATTTTGCGCTTTATGCCTAAGAAAATGATCCATTAATACCAGTGCAAGCATAGCTTCTGCAATAGGCACAGCTCGAATGCCTACACAAGGATCATGCCGCCCTTTGGTAACAATCATTGCCTCTTCACCTTTGGTATTTACTGTTTTACCTGGTGTTATAATACTTGATGTCGGTTTTAAAGCCATACGGACCTCAATGGCTTGGCCTGTAGAAATGCCGCCTAAAATCCCGCCTGCATTATTACTTAAAAAACCTTTTGCATTCATCTCATCTCGATGCTCACTGCCTTTTTGCTCAACCGCAGCAAATCCTGCTCCTATTTCTACACCTTTCACCGCATTAATCGACATCATGGCAAAGGCTATAGATGCATCTAATTTATCAAAAACAGGATCACCTAAACCAACGGGTACTCCCTTTGCTATTACACCAATACAGGCTCCTATAGAATCACCCTTTCGGCGGAGTTCATCGATATAATGGGCTAATTCTTTTTCTTGATACTTATTGGGGCAAAAAAAAGGATTATTATTTATTTCTTTTTCATCTTCAAAAACAACATCGATATTACCTATTTGTTTTAAATAGCCCATAATATCTATATTTAAATAGCGCCTTAAATATAGCCGCGCTATAGCACCCGCTGCAACACGAGCAGCCGTCTCCCTAGCCGAAGCACGCCCTCCCCCGCGATAATCGCGGTGTCCGTATTTATAATGATAGGTAAAATCCGCATGTCCGGGTCGAAATAAGTCTTTAATTTCCTCATAATCACGGCTGCGTTGATCGGTATTTTCAATCATTAAAGCAATAGGCGCACCCGTTGTCATGCCTTCAAACACCCCAGAAAGAATTTTAACTTTATCCTCTTCCCGCCGCTGCGTAGTATATTTCGATTGACCTGGTTTTCGTTTATCTAAAAAAGGCTGGATATCGGTTGCATCAAGTTTGAAACCGGGGGGACAACCATCGACAATGCAACCAATAGCAGGTCCGTGACTCTCACCAAAGGTGGTGACTGTAAAGAGCTTACCAAAGGTATTTCCACTCATGGTTGCACCTAAAAGTTATTTTTCATGTGAACGCTTACTTTTTCACAAAGTACGCTTTGAGTTGCTCCGCTGTCAACAGAAAAATACCTCCACCACCTCGCTCGAAATCAAGCCAGGTAAACGGCACATCAGGATAGGTCTGAACCAGCGCTTCTTCGCTATTTCCTACTTCCACCACTAAAATCCCATGATCTTCTAAATAAGCATGGGCATTAAAAAGAATTTTTTCAACAATGGCAAGCCCATTATTCTTAGCTTCAAGAGCCAGTTTAGGTTCATGAGTATATTCGACGGGCAGTGTTTTCATTTCCTCATCACCCACATAAGGGGGATTACTAACGATAATATCGTATTTTTTTGCAGGAACAGCATCCAAACAGTTTGATTTTATTAAGGATAATATATCTTGTAACCCATGACGCTCCCGATTAATCGCTGCCACTGCTAAAGCATCTTCCGAGATATCAACAGCATCAACTTGCGCTTCAGGAAATGCATAACAGCAAGCAATGGCAATGCAAGCGCTTCCGGTACAAAGATCAAGTATGTTATGCACTTTACCTGCATCTATCCAAGGTGAAAATTGTTGTTCAATTAACTCTGCAATCGGGGAGCGCGGGATTAAAACTCGCTCATCGACATAAAAAGGTAAATGGCAAAAATAAGCTTCATTAATGAGGTAAGGAACCGGTACACGCTCTTGGATGCGACGCTCTAATTGACGGCATATATGAGCTTTTTCTTCTTGCGTTAGTTGACCATGATACAATGATGGATCTGTATCATAAGGCAAAGAAAGACTGCGCAGGATTAACGTTCGGATATCATCCCACGCGTTATCGGTGCCGTGACCATAATAAATGTTATTAGCATGAGCACAGGTTATGCCAAAACGCAGAAAATCTATAATGGTTTTAAAATCTTTGGTAGCATTTAAATATAAATCGGTCATAAAACTCGCAAATCACTCGCCAACATCAGCCATTGATACAGCATGGTAGCCTGCATCCACATGCACTACTTCGCCAGTAATTCCTGATGCAAGGTAAGAGCACAGAAAAGCAGCAGTATTCCCTACTTCAAGGGCTGTAACATTGCGCTTTAACGGAGTAATCGCAGCATAGGCTGTTTGAATTTTACGAAAATCTTTAATACCAGCCGCTGCTAATGTTTTAATGGGACCTGCAGAGATTGCATTCACACGAAGGCCTTTAGTACCAAGACTTGCGGCAAGGTATCGAACAGATGCCTCAAGACTCGCCTTTGCAATACCCATAACATTATAATTCGGCACCGCTTTTTCAGCACCATAATAACTTAGCGTGATAATCGAGCCCTGTGTATCCTGCATCATAGGTAGAGCAGCCTTGGCTAAAGCAACCAAACTATAGGCGCTAATATCATGAGCGATGCGAAAACCATCGCGGCTAGCGTGTTCGATATAATCCCCGCCAATTTGATCGGCAGGTGCATAAGCCACCGAGTGTACAAGAATATCTAGTTTTTCCCATCCACGATTTAAACTTCGAAAAACCGCTTCTATTTCTTGATCATTAGCTACATCACAAGGAAAAGTCAGCGTCGAACCAAATTCCGCGGCCATTTTTTCCACGCGTTCTTTAAGTTTTTCATTTTGATAAGTAAAGGCTAATTCAGCGCCTTGTTCGTGAAATGCTTGGGCAATGCCATAGGCTATAGAACGATTACTAGCCAAGCCCACGATAAGCGCTTTTTTCCCACTCAAAAATCCCACATCAATCTCCCTAAATCTGCATTGAATTATGCTGCATTGTATTAAGGCTAAGACTCTTATTGGCCTTGGCCTAAGATATCGTTACTTTTAAGCTGTAGCCTGGTTGCTTGCAACCAGGAAATATAGATATCTGAAATCCCCGGTTGCAAGCAACCAGGCTACATATAACTGCATTAATAAGGTTGCCTCAACCTACATTAATCTCATAACAACTACAACTCGTTTGAAGATTTCATTGTGTTTATTGCTAATAACTCGCGCATCTTCGCTTGGATCATATCGATAGCAATCCGATTTTCACCACCGCGTGGAACAATTAAATCAGCATAACGGCTAGATGGCTCAATAAATTGCAGATACATAGGACGCACCGTTGTCTCATATTGATGTAGCACTGATTCAAAAGAACGTTGCCGCTCAACCACATCACGTTTTAAACGGCGAATAAGGCATACATCCAAGGGCGCTGACATAAAAATACGAATGTCCATTAGCTCACGTAGAGGCTTATCAGAGAATAATAAAATTCCTTCTAAAACAATAATGGTATGACGCCCCACAGGTCGGCTGTCAGGGAGGCGCATATGCTTAGAATGAGAATAAATCGGAATCTCTACCGACTGACCTTTTTGTAATTTACGCAAATGCTCACCGAGTAGCGCATGATCAAAAGAATCAGGGTGATCATAATTAATTTTTTCACGCTCAGCTAAAGGAAGATGGGCATTGTCTTTATAGTAAGAATCTTCAGATATAACGACCACTTGGTCAGAGCCTAGCTCACTCACGATAGTGTTTGCTAGTAAGCTTTTCCCCGAGGCAGAAGGGCCTGCAATTCCTATAATAATCGTTTGTTTACTCATAGCCGTATAATTAAAAATTTGTTCAAATAGTAAACCTTTATGGCGGTAAATTCAAGCGTTTAGAAGCAACTCTCCATGGCCTACGCATGAAAAAACGCTTGACTTCTACGTTCCGCGAACAAGTCGCTGGACGTAGTATTTTAAGCCAGATTGAACTGACTAGATTCAATTTAACTTTTCATGCGTAGGCCCTGGGCGGCTCTCTTCGTTTGTCATTCCCATACAGGCGCTTTTCTTAATCATAATGAGGCATGGAAAGGGCATATTTAGTCAAACTTTCGCTCGCCGCAACAATACATATACCGCCCCAGTTCCCCCATCTTTTCCCAATGCACTGTGAAAAGCGAGTATTTGGGGTAATTGTTGCAGCCAGTGGTTAACATGGTTTTTTAAAATAGGTACTTCTCCCTGCCGACCGCCTTTACCATGAATAATGAGGATACAGCGATGCTCATACGCTACTTCTTGTTGAATAAAACGGCACAAAGCATTACGCGCGTCATCGGGCCTTAATCCATGTAAATCTAGCCTTGCCTGCCATGGTATTTGTCCATTTTTTAACTGCAACCAACGCTTATGCTGAATCGATGCTTTACCGTAAGCCAATACATCTTCAGCACCCACCTGTTGAGGATAATGGTTAGAAAGATGATCATCCAACGTTGATGAAACATCAGGCTTGGGCTTTGGTGAAACGGTTTGCTTAAATGAACGAACACTGGATGTTTTGTTATTTTTGGACGTCAATGGCTTTACATCTCGCATCATGCGACGGAACAAATCTTTCTCTTCATCCGCTAAATCATCATTAGACATAAGCGTAGGTTGCTAATTGTGTTTTTTGATCTTAGCTTTGCTCATTAAATGGCTAACATAAAGATCATAATCCATCATGCCATAGTTCGCTTCGATTTGTTGCGCAATACTAGCTACTTGTTCTTTATCTAATTTATTAATTTGTCCATCATTAATTTTTTTCAAATGAACAATCACATAGTCGCCGGTGACAAGACTACGGCCGATTTCCGCACCGACACGGGCAATGCTGAATGCCATATCGTTGATAGCCTGAGAAGCAGGCTCACTTTCACGGCTAGCTTCGGTAACAGTATGCCATTTTAAGTTATTCTGATTGATGAGTTTATCTTGTTCTACTACTTTTTGATGTGCATTTAATAGCTCTTTACCAAGCTGTCTTGCAACGATCTTAGCTTTATTCAGTGCTAATTTCTCTGCAATAACGGCGCTTACTTCGGCTAAGGTTTTTTCTGTAGCAGGGAGGTGTTTATTCACTCGAAGTACAATCACGCTTTCATTATCTAACTGTACGGGCTCGCTATTATTACCTAAGACTAGTACATCATGGCTAAAGGCTGCATTAATAACTTGTTTATTTTGGGTAATCTCATTATCTCCACCTTGACGTGAGAAAGGAGCAGAGGTTTTTACCACTAGCTTAAGCGTCTTAGCTACTGGCGCCAAAGAATCAGGAGCTTGATAACTAATATCTGATAATTGCTCAAGCAACTGGGCATATTGCGCTTGTCCTAAATCTGCTAATAATTGATCATGAATAGCACCTTTAACTTCTGCTAAGGGCTTAACTAGAGCAGGCTTATAGGCAATTAATTTAAATAGCTCATATCCATGAGGCGATTTTACGGGTGGTATGATCTGCCCTGGCTTGGTTAAGTTGACTAATGCTTTATCAAGACCTGCTGATTGACCTGCCACTATCCAAGGTAATATACCACCATTTAAAGCTGATATTTTATCATCTGAAACAGCTTTTACTTGCTGTTCAAATTGTGCCGGATTTTTTTCTAATGCATGATAAGCATCTTCTGCTCTTTTTTTAATTTGCTGACGCTCTTCATCGGATACATCAGCAGGGACTGCAAATAAAATATGGGCAACTTTCCATTGCGCAGGCGTATAATAATTACCCTGATTTTCTTCGTAATAACGCTCTATTTGCTGCTCGGAAATTTTAATGTTCCCTTTGATATCCGCCATGGATAGGCGAATATAATCAATACTCACTTTTTCTGGCGAGAGAAATTCTTTTTGATGCTGTTTGTAATAGGCTTCGATTTCTTGAGGAGAAACGGCTGCTTGTTTGATAAACCGCAGCACTGGGATTTGCATATAATCATAATCCCTTGTTTGCATATATAATTTTACAAATTGCTTAATCTCACTAGGCAATGCGAAAGAAGTCCCCATGAACGCAAAGCGCTGTTGATTTAATAACATCCCCTGCCTCACTTCCTTTTGAAATGACTCTGGCGTAAAAAAAGCACCGTTTAATGCCTGTTGATAGCGATCCGGCGAGAAATGCCCGTCTTGTTGAAATTGAGGGATACTTAAAATGGCGGCATTAGCTTGCGATGCATCGACTTCAAAACCATTACTCCGAGCGGCTTGCATGCTAACGGTGTTGACAATCATTTCATCCAAAACTTGTTGCTTTAATTGATTTTCCAAGGCTGCCGTCATTAACGATGGATCACGCATCTGACGGGTACGTCGGTAATTTAACTCAAATGCTTGCTTTGTAATCGGCTGGTCATTGACATCAACCTGCACATCAGAGTCATGACGAGATTGTAGATAATAGTCAACCCCAAATAGGGTAAACGTTACCGCAACAAGAATAATCACTATCCAAGCAACAACACCTTGAATTCGTTCGTTCAGCTTCTGCAACATGTAAGAAGTTCCATAATTAATACAACTATCGAGTTTGTACTATCAAACGATAGGCAATCTAAATGAAGGGTAAAATAACATATCTATGCCGCATGGACAATTGTACTCTATTAAAAAAACAGGACCTACGCATGAAAAAATAATTGGTCCATCGATTGAAGGCGATGACCCTTGTTTTTGTTGTTCTATATGGGGATCGTATCATTCGTTGAGAAACCCCGTAATCCGCTTTGCTCCTTACGGGCTACGCGACTCGTCCTCATTTCCGGAGGCACTTCCCGGTCCGTCCTGATTTCCGGAGGCATTTCCCGGTTCACCCTGATTTCCGGAGGTGCTTCCCGGTTCACCCTGATTTCCGGAGACACTTCCCGGTCCGTCCTGATTCCCGGAGGTGCTTCCCGGTTCACCCTGATTTCCGGAGGCACTTCCCGGTTCGTTCTGATTTTCGGAAGCACTTCCCGGTTCGTCCTGATTTCCGGAGAGCACCGAACCGCGACCGTTAGGGGCTCTACCCCATTTAAGGGGGCATTTTAATCAAGTTAGTATAGACTAACTCTTTGATTTCGCAGTCAAAAGGAAGATTAAAATGCCCAAGAAAGATT
>JAGVKL010000062.1 GCA_020050595.1 Legionellales bacterium | reverse complement strand
GGTGCTTGCGTCACATAAGGTACCCCATCTTGATCATTAGGAACAATAAGACCATGCCAATGTAAGACGGTGGGCTTATCCGTTTGATTTTTTACAATCGCATCAAATACTTGACCTTTGACCCCCTTATATCCCCATGCCCCATCGGGCTGTTCGATGCGGAACAACTCAGCTGGTTTACCATCCACTTCGGTTTGGAACTTTTTAATCAATAATACTGTAGGATCAGTCGTTTTACGAGAAACAAGCTCTTGATTTGCAAGAGCTTGTCCTAAAAACAGCGTACTTAATAGTACTCCATGAACGCAATAAAACAATTTCATCAATGTAATCCTTAATTAGACTGTGAGGTTTGATAAAGCGCGCGTAATTGCGTTAATATTTTTTCCAATTTATCCCAATTCGCCTGAGTCCCCTCTTTATCGTTGGCATCTCCCGTTTTATCAAGGCGTGTAGCCAACTGCGCAACAAAGTTTAAATTACTTTGTAATGATTTTTTCTGCTCATCGGATAAGTCCATACTTAAAGGGGGTAGTGCGTTGACTAAATCGCGAATGGCAAACGCATGCTCATGAATGGAGGTTAACTGGTTTTCTTTTAATGATTGAGTAATGGATGCAGCCTGTGCATCAATAGCCTTCCAAATCTCAGGTATTGTGGAAGGAATAGCTACTTTAGAAACTTCAGCAGTATTGGCAAAGAGTCCCAAAGGCATTGTCCAAATAAAAAGGCTCATGATTAAACTAAGCCATACCGATTTTTTATTGCATTGCTGTGTTTTCATGGTGTTTCTCCTAGTTGATTATCCTTTAAAGCGATTCGTTTTTCTCGCCATTGTTCAATGGCGTTATAGACGGTCGGGACTACAAACATATTAAGTACGGTTGATGTTAATAACCCGCCTAACAGCACCTGGGCTAAAGGACGCTCCAATTCTTTACCGGCAGGTGAGCCCCAAAGCAGGGGGAAAAGCCCCAGTGCTGCGGTGGCGGCGGTCATCAACACTGGCACTAATCTATCAAGCGTACCATCAATAACCACTTGCTCGCGTGTTTTTCCCTGCAAACGCAATTGATTGTAATGGCTAACCAAAATAATCCCATTTCGCGCTGCAATCCCAAATAAGGTAATAAAACCAATCATGGCGGCCACACTCATCTCGCCACTGGCGATAAAGAGAGATATGACTCCGCCAATTAATGCTAAGGGTAAATTAAACATCACCAATAAGGCTTCTCTAAAGGTACCGAAGGCTTTATGCAGCAAAATAAGCATAATAAAAATAACTAAAGCGCCAAAGGTAAGAATCACTTTGGATGCCTGCTGTTGACTTTCAAATTGACCGCCGTATTGAATGAAGTATCCCGCAGGCAGTTTAATCTTCTCTTGCACCTCTTGTTCAACATCGGCAATCACACTGCCTAAATCACGTCCTTGCACGTTAAAACCAATAACTAATAGCCGCTGCACATTTTCCCGATTAATCGCAAAAGGTTGTGGTTCTACTTTAATATCAGTAACCGCGCGCAAAGGAATTTGGCTTAAATTTGCTTCAGCTTGTCCGTGCGCATCAATGAGCATTTTTTGAATGGCTTTAATGCTGTCGCGTCCCGGCTCATCCATACGAAGATATAAATCAAAGGTGCGTTGGCCTTCTAAAACACTCGAAACACTCACGCCATTTAAAAGCACTTGCACGTCTTCAGAAATCTGCCCCACATTCACGCCGTACCGTGCGGCTTTTTCACGGTCAATTTTAATAATGACCTGCGGTACATTAATTTGCTGCTCTTTGTTCACATCGACCACCCCTGGAACCGATTTTAAGACAGCCTCTAACGATTGTCCTAACTCATTTAAGGTGGATAAATTATCACCAAATAGCTTCACTGCCACCTGCGCCCGGACTCCTGATAACACTTCGTCCATGCGGTGGGCAATAAATTGCCCCACATTAAATACGGCTCCGGGAATATTGGCTAAATCTGCACGAATGAGCCGTAACAGTTCATCAGGGGGCATGAATTTGTTTTTATTAAAATCAAGACGCAAATCAAATTCACTGACATTAGGCGGTAGTGCATCTTCATCCAACTCACTGCGTCCGGCACGCTGAGCAATTGAGATGACTTGCGGATAACGCATTAAGGTTTTTTGCACCTGTTGACCTAAGCGCATTGATTCCTCTAAGGAGGTGCCAGGCAAGGTACTCATGGCTACAATGAAATTTCCTTCATGAAATTCAGGTAAAAACGAAGTACCAAAAAAAGGAAGTAAAGCGAGCGCAAATAAAAATGCGGCCAGAGACATCGCAACTACCGCTTTAAAATGTGCCAAAGACCAGTGTAAGGCAGTTAAAAAATGTCCCTTAAGCCACCGGACAAAACGGGTTTCAGACTCAGCATTATGTTCTGTCTTTTGCTCAACCCCATAATGACGCTCGCGTTGGGACAACGCATGCAAGCTCACCTCAGCATCTTCCTTTTTTTCTTGGCTTCGAACCAATAAGAGATAACAAAGTGCCGGCACCATAGTAATGGACACCACAAGCGAACCCAATACCGAAGCAATATAAGCAATGGCCAAGGGACTAAAAATACGCTCAGCAATACCTGATAGAAAGAAAATCGGTAAAAAAACAAGGCTTATAATGACGGTGGCGTAAACAACGGAACTTCGTATCTCAAGCACGGCATCAAAAACGACTTCAATTGCAGGTAGTGGATTAATTTCTTGGCGGTTCACTCTTAAGCGATGCACCACATTTTCTACGGTAATGATGCCATCATCCACCACTTCCCCAATGGCAATTGCCATCCCACCTAGCGTCATCGAGTTAATGCCAATGCCAAAATAGTGCAATACCAATAAACCAATGACAAAAGATACCGGCATGGAAAGAAATGTAATAAACGAAGCGCGCCAATTCATCAAAAACAAAAACAGTACGGCGATAACAATAATCGCGCCCTCCAAAAGTGCGCGGGTTAAATTATGAATCGCAGACTCGATAAAATTGGCTTGTCGAAAGACTTCGGTTTTAAGCGCAACACCCGCGGGCAGTGTTTGCTTGATGTTCTTTAAAGCCTGCTCCACTTTAGCAGTCGTTGTCACCGTATCAGCACCATAGGCTTTGGAAATCGTGCCAATCACCGCAGGCTTTGTATTATAAGCGCCATCTCCACGCTTAATTTCTCCACCAAAGGCGACGATTGCCACGTTATTGATGGTAATGGGGACTCCTTTTCGCACTGTAATCGCGGTTTTTCTAATGTCCTCCAGGGATTGGATTCGACCAACCGTTCCTACCACAAGCTCGCTTCCTGCCTGGTGCACGAAAGCACCGGGTACATTTTGGTTGGCGGTGGTTAATGCTTGGCGCACTTCTTCAATGGTTACACCATAGGCAAGCATGCGTTCAGGAATTAACCGCACCTGGTATTGTTTCACTTCACCACCCAGTGATACCACTGAAGCAACCCCACCTAAGGCCAAAATCCTGGGCCTAATCGTCCAATCCGAAATTGTGCGCAAAGTTTCTGGGCTTGCGGTATCACTGATTAAGGCGTATTTAACAAGCCAACCCACAGCTGAGGTCACAGGAAGCATCACCGGGGGATTAACCCCAGGTGGAAGTCTGTTGCTCATTTGTTGAATACGCTCGTTAACCAGTTGTCGGTTACGGTAAATATCGGTTCTATCATCAAAAACCACTGTAATTGTCGATAAACCAACAGAGGTTTTTGAGCGCACGCTAGCCACCCCTGGAGTGCCGTTAATGGCACTTTCCAAAGGGTAGGTGATGAGCGTTTCGACATCTTGCGTTGCCATGCCCGGCGCTTCGGTTTGTACCACTACTTGCGGTGGCGCAAATTCAGGAAACACATCCACCGGCATTTGTTTTAAGGTGTAACCACCTAAAAGACAAAGAACCAGTGTTAAGGCTAGAATCAAAAGACGATTATGTAACGACCAGGCAATTAAGCGAGTAAACATTAGTGAGACTCCTTGTCACCGTTTTTTTTGCTGCCACCACCGCTTAAGGATAAGGTGTATAATTCACGGTTTCCTTGAGTCACAACCGCATCCCCTGGCACTAAGCCTTCTATAATTTCAGTGTACTTATCATCACGACCCCCGAGCTTTACCGCCGTTCGGTCATAGGTGGTGCCATTATTTACAAACACAAAGGTGGCGTTGTCGATTTCAAGTACGGCATTATTAGGTATCGTGAGCGCACCTTCTGTAAAGCGCAAAACCACATTGGCACGCATGAACATGCCCGGCTTTAGTAACCCTTCTTTGTTATCAAGACTGATTTGTACATTCACACTGCGTGTTAAGGGATCTAAGTTGGGCTCAATCAGCGTAACCTTGCCTGGAAAAATTCGATTTGGATAACTTAAAACATGGACATTAACGTTTTGTCCTCGTTTAATCTTACCTAAATCTTCTTCATACACTTGGGCAATGGCCAGCAATTGGTCGCGGTTACTGATGTGGAACAAAACGGTATTAGGCTCTACTGCTTGGCCTAAGTTCACGTTGCGTGCATCGATAACACCTGAAATGGGTGCTTTTACCGCGACACTGGGTGGAGGGTCTCCAACGAGACGCGATTGCACGGTAGCTACAACTTGTCCTTTGGTTACCGTATCACCTAGATTGGCAACAATATCAGTCACTGCACCACTAATACGCACGCTAACATCGGCTTGAGCATTGGGTAACAATTGGATTTGACCATTTAACGTCAAAAACTCAGCCATTGGACGCGCTGTGGCTTCAGATACTTCAATGCCCAGCATCGTGGTTTGTTCAGGTGTTAATGTAACCGCCTGTGCAGGGCCTGAGGTATTTACTTCAATTTCATCCCCATGCGCGATAAGAAGTGATGAATGCAAAAGGATCCCCAGCAAAAAAACTAACCGCACTCTTTGGCGGGTACTATGAGTTCCATGAATCATTTAGTCGTGTCCTTAGTGAAAGATAAATAAGAGCACAACTCGCTTGAATGCGGTGCTCCAATAGCCGTACATAAGGCAACATACGATTGAAAATATTGCCCCACGGTCGTTAAATACGCCATTTGTACCTCGTTTTGTTGCCGTTGGACCTGTAAGACATTAAGAAAAGAGACTTGCCCATTTTGATACGCTTCACGGGCAAGTGTCACATTCTCAAGTCCTAAACGAAGAGAGGTTCCTTGCGTTTGTACCACACTTATTTTAAGCGCATTTAGCTGACCGTAATTGCTGGTGACTTCAGTTTCAATAGCAAGATTTAAGGCATCAATGGCCATCATTGCCTGAGCACCTGTAGCGCCCGCCTCTAAAATTCGTCCCTGATTACGATTCAGTATCGGCAGGGGAATCGATAACGAAACTCCTAAAGTGCGGTCGGCTTGTTGGGGTGGGGCACCTTCTACCACAATTTTATCTTGCTGTACGCCAACACCTAAATTCCAATCCGCAAAGCGCTCTGCTTGTGCCAAGCGCCTATCAGCCAATGCACGCTGTTCTGCGAGTAATAAGCCTCGCCGGTCAGGACGATTATTGAGTGCATGATTGATTAGACTTCCTAAAGAAGGAAGACCTTTCGCTATCCTAATCGTTTTCTCAACGTGCAACGACGCATTAGGTGCGCGTCCAATAAGTTGATTTAATAGCGCATATTGGCTAATCAGTTGGCTTTTTAATAGTTGTTTTTCTTGTTTGATTCGTGCGTATTCGATGCGAGCTGAATTATCATCCAATTTAGAAATTTCAGCTGCATGGTAGCGATTATGAATGACACGTACTAATTCTTGATTAATACCTTGTAAATAATTAAGTTGTTGCATCCGATTTTCTGCAACCACCACCGTATAAAACGCATTGGCGACTTTTGCACTGAGTTGGCGTGTCGCCTCAAACACTTCCGCCTGCGCGCGAAGAATATCAATACGTGCAACCGTTTTTTGTCTGCCTATTCGGCCTGAAATGGGAAAGGCCTGGTTAAAGTTGATGCTGCGAGAATACTCCCCTTCGTTATTAAATAACCTGTCATCATTATTATTTAAATTCAAACTAGGATTAGACCATAACCCTGACTGCGTGAGACGTGCTTCGGCAATAGCAATGGCAAAACGTGCTGCCTTTAAATCCTTATTATTTTGAATACCCAACTGCGTAAGCTCTTTAAGATCTAAAGGAGGCTTTGCATACCCCAAGAGAGGTATCAGCGCGATAACACCCATCAAAAAACACGTGAATCCCCAATTCTGTTTTATCATGTATACTCTATCCCTAAAATGACATTCCCTTCATTGCTATTCTATCATGACAGTTTATGACGTAAACGCAACGCATTGACAATCACTGACACGGAACTGAGTGCCATGGCAGTACCGGCTATAATCGGGTTAAGCAACAACCCTGTAAGTGGATAAAGAACGCCTGCCGCGACCGGCACGCCCAGTGCATTATAAAAAAAGGCAAAAAAGAGGTTTTGATGAATATTTTGTACCGTATGCACCGATAATTCGTAGGCTTCTAAAAGTTTGCTTAAATCACCTGATAATAAGGTCATGCCAGCGCTTTCAATCGCCACATCACTACCGGTTCCCATCGCAATGCCAATGTCGGCTTTTGCCAGCGCAATGGCATCATTAACCCCGTCCCCCACCATGGCAACCACATGTCCTTTTTGTTGCAGCTTGCGAATTACGTTGCTCTTTTCATCGGGCAGCACCTCAGCAATGACTTCTTGAATACCAACTTGTTGGGCTACCGCTTT
>JAGVKL010000022.1 GCA_020050595.1 Legionellales bacterium | reverse complement strand
CCATAGCTCAGTTGGTTAGAGCAGCGGACTCATAATCCGTTGGTCCTAGGTTCAAGTCCTAGTGGGCCCACCAATTAAAGCCAGTAAAATCAATAAGTTGCAATTGACCATCCTAGACCCCTAAAATCCATTGTGGGGATTTTGTGGGGCAGAAACGACACAAAGCTTATAGACACACCACCTTACCACTTTGTGTTGTTCCCTTTTCTTTCCTATTTTTTGGATTGCGCAGCAAAGTGAGCACCACCCCACTTTGCTGTTTTTCGCAAACCTTATTTGCCGCTTCATAAAGATTCTGCAATTCAGCTGAGGAATAATGTGTTGTGATTCTGCCGGAACGATGTCCGAGCAAATCCTGCCTGTCTTCAAAACTAATCCCGACAGAGCGTAAGCGTCTGCCGAAAGTATGTTTCAAATCATGCACACGCACAAATTCCAAACCAGTCTTTTTGCGAGCCTCTTTCCAGCCTGTATTATTCATACGGGTTACTGGCTTGCCTTTGAAAGTAAACACATACTGCTCATGTTTGCCTCTTTGGCTTTCAGCCGCCGATTTCGCCGTTTGATTACAAACAATCAAGCGCTCTTCAGCATTTTTGACAAACTCCGGTGGAATGATAAACACCATCAGGTGAGGCATCTGTGGGATCTTAATTTCCCAATCCCATTGAAGCTGACAAACTTCGCGCTCACGGCATCCGGTATTCACAGCAAATAATGCCATTTGCCCCAAATGCTCTGGCAGCTCTGAAAAGAGTCGATGTTGTTCCTCCCAACTCAACGGATAGGGCTTACGCAAATCATGCTCTGGCAATAACTTGATTTTAGGCGCATTAGCCAACCAAGTAAGCCCATATTCATCAATCCACTCTGTTGCAGCAAGATTACAAATGCGACGAACAATTTTTAGACCGTGGTTAATGGTTCTTGTCTTAACCTGATCCTTTCGTCGTGCCTCTATAAATAGCTGCAAACTTCCCATATGAATTGAGTCCACGTGCATTTTGCCAATATACTGCACTAAATTGCGCAAACGTCCTGCATCATCACTAATGCTACGTTTATGCTGGTTCTCATCCAAAAACTTAATGGCTGCTTCCATAAAGGTACGTTTGGGTCTTACACCAAACACACTCGCCTGTCTTATTTCCTCGATACGCTTTGCAAAGTATTTTTCGGCTTCTTCGAGGTTGCCCGTACCAGTGCTTTCTCGAATTCGGCGTCCAAAGACCGCTTTATCGATGTGCCAGTAATCCCCTCTTTTAAAGAGACCTGGCGATTTTTTTCGTCCCATTGTTCCAAATTCCTCTGTTTGGTTACCGCAGGACGACCACTACACTGTATATAATCGTCCACCCAAGCATCTAGATCAAGCCTATCGAATGCCACGCCATGATTCCCAATGGGTATTTCAATCAAATTGGGTCTAACTTCATCATTAAACCGATGCCGATCCATACCTAAGTAGTTAGGAGCATCTCTAAGACGAATTAATCTTGGTAAAATGCTACATATGCTCATTTGTCCTCCAAACTATGAATTCTTTATGCGTGCTAAGAAATTCAGCTGCTTGCCGTATGTTGAGAGTTTTCATACTTGATTTTCTTGGTTAAATAATTCAGGGTAGCTCCTTTTTTGGTACTTAATTCAAGAACCATTTGGTATAACCACACGAGATGTTTTTCTGAGGAGAAAAAATTGGGTGGTATTTCATCTCCATGATAAATGGAGAGAATACTTTTGATGGTTGCGTTTGATAATGCCGCTATATCTTTTAAATCATAGCCTGTTGAGTCTAGGAGATATTGAATGATCCCCTGATAGATTTGTAATTTGGAATTAATTGCCATACTTAAACTCCTAAGATCCACTGTCCTATCACAAAGCACCTATTTTTTGTTATTCAAAAAAATGCGCTTTCCTTGTATAGTAAAGACTATATTTTGTTTATACTTTACTAAAGTAAAAATTATGCTATCAAAACAAAGTAATTTTTACAATAGTAAAAATATTGAGTGAGTATATGCCCGCTTATGACACCTTAACTATTGAAACACCTAACAATGCGGAAAAATTAATATTTGGCCGCAGGATTGCTTACATCATTGAAAATAGTGGGTTATCCAAAGCTTGGATCGCAGAGCGTTTAGGCATTTCTAAACAAGCCTTGAATTACTTGTTAAAGCATGCAACAAAACCTAAGTTTGTTGATGAGCTGGCAGAAATACTCGAGTTAAACCCTGAATGGGTTGAAAAAGGAGTCGGTACACCCTGGGCAAATAAGAAAAGCAAGCTCATCTATTCTGCAAAACAAATACCGCTATTAACCAAAACAGAAATATTAAATAAGCCAACTGGCCCATGGAAATCTAAAGATGCTATTGATTTTTCAAGTGATCCTATTGAGAATTTCGTTGCTTATACCCTTGAGGACGATTCTAATTTTCCGCCTTTTATTCAAGGGTCAATATTAATTTTTAATACTGAAAAACAACCTCAAAGCAATGATTACGTGCTTCTAATGATTGAGAATGATGTTTTTGTTAGGCAGTGTTTAGTTGATGGTGACAATATATGCTACAAGGCGAGCAATCCTGGGCATAAAACATTTATCAACCCCAAAGCAAAACTGCTAGGGGTACTTATTGAGGCACGCTACCAGGTTAATTAACTTCGATCTTTATCGGAGCTGTTTCTATGTCTTTTGGAGAGAGGCGCAGTTTTACCAGGATCTCCATGATAGAGGCAAAAAGAACTGACAGAATCAATTTGGCAATAGCGCTCGTTACAAAGACATGCATTAATTCGTCAAATGATGTATTTGTATAAAAGCACAAGAGCGTAAAAACAAAAGAAAACAGTAATTCACCAGGGATGGTGGAGTACAGGTAACGCTTAAATACGGATGATCCTTGGTATACTCCAATTTTCATATGGCTCATGATTGCGCTCATAGTATTAAATCCCGCATAAGTCGCGAGCAATCCTGAAAATACCATCCAGGGGGATTTATTTAACGCATGAGCAAGCTGTGTCCCTTCAAGGGCATAAACGCCTATCGCGATTTGGCCAAAAATCAGAAAAAGCAGCTGGGAATATAGCTTGTAAAAAATGAATTTGTTTGCTTCAGAAGGCGAAAATTGATCGGCAATCACGTCAACAATAAAAAAGCCCAAACAAAAAAAGACTACACTGAAATTAAAATGGTATTCAAATGCGCCAACGTTTAGCGTGACGAAATAATAATTAAAAAGCATGGACAACAATTCCACCACAACGAAAGAAATAATCAAATAATTTTTAATGGTGTCCTTATGCATGATCTACCTCTATGCTTTCGATACACGACTTAACGAAGGTTAAATAGGTTTTGGTTTGCTCTTCCTTGGTAAAGTCTAAGGTATTTTCAAGCGTATCTATGCCAATGATCATTCTGGCGTGTTCTGGTTTAAACTTTCTGCAAACAAGTTTATCATTTAGTTCAGAAACAAAATTTTTAAATGGTCGATAACAACCAACGGGTGTATAATGCACTTTTGTTTTAAGAGCAGTACCTTGATAAAGGATGTCCAGTTTTTCGATGACAAAACTATATCGAGGCGTTTGGATGCTGGCGATTTCTAAAAATCCCCTGGCATGATTGTAAATTGAACTGATAAACTTACTGATTTCCATGACAACTATCATCTATAACAATAAAACAATTCCATCAGATCATGCATGCATTAAGCACAACGATCGCGGATTCACACTTGGTCATGGCCTTTTCGAAACCATACTCGTTAAAAAAGGCACAGCTCCGGCAATAGATTATCACTGGCATCGATTGGAAACAAGTGCACCCTTGATTGGTATTACTTTGCCTTTTTCTAAGCAAGAATTAACAAGAATGCTTAGTGCCTTAATAAATGAGAATAATTTGCAAGGTAAAACAGCAGGCGCAAGAGTGACTGTAACTCATGGAGAGTCTGCTAGGGGTATTTTGCCTGTTACTCCACCACCACCTAATTTTGTAATTTCTGTATTTGAATATACGCATTCGCCCAAAGCAGATTTTTCGGCGCTCATTGCAACAACAAGAAAAAACGAGCATACAATTGCCGCAAGAATCAAATCTATCAGCTACTTGGATAATATTCTTGCTAAGCAGGAAGCCATGAACCAAGGATACGACGAAGCCATTTTATTAAATACGGCTTCAAGCGTGGCGGATGGCACTATTACAAATATTTTTATGGTTAAAGACAACCAAATCTACACGCCACCAATTGCTGATGGCGCATTGCCTGGGGTTATAAGATCGATTTTGCTAGAAGAATTAAACGCTGAATTTCCCGTTATAGAAAAATCAATATCAGCAGATGAACTTTTAAGCGCCAATGAAGTGTTTTTGACAAATGCACTCATGGGTATTCAACCGGTAAGTCAAATTAATAATACTAAATATCAAGTTTTTTCCACGAGCCTCACGCTCGCCGAAAAGCTTAGAGAAGTTAAGAATTATATTTAGGGTGAAGATGCAATGAAACCAGAAGTAGCAGCATTGAAAATCCAAGGTTTTTTTACCGCATATCGACTAAGAAAACAACAAGCATTGCAGGAAGCGATATCTACAAGCCCCGCGGTAAAATTGTTACAAGCTTTGGATTTGAGGTTCCAATGTATGAGAGCTGTTGCCGCAGCTAAACTACCTATCGCTAAACCTATTGAAGATAAAACACAGGTAACGCGGGTTATTGAACGTGCACAAGAGTTGGCGAGAGAAAGAGGGATAGTTAACCTGGAAGCAGTGGCAAATCTCTTTCTCCAAAATATCACCCTGGCAGAAAATATTCAGTCCCCTTATTATCATTTAATCTGGACAAAATGCCACGATGGGGAACGCGATCTCAGTAGGCTCGTTAATAACGCTTACCATCAATTGCGCGAGCTTATATTGAAGCATGAGTTGAGTATCGTATGCGATCATGAAAAAACTACTTTTACACCGGAAGAGGTACTCTTGCTCGCGCGTGACATTATTCAATATGCTAGCAGGACGATTATTGAAGCATTGGCAAACCCAGATTTACGAGAGTACTATGGAGGCGCACAAGAAGATCTTGAAAGAGTTATTGAGCAAATGCTATCCAACTATATGATGCCCAGCGCTTTATCAAAAAGTAGAGAGCCCATTCACTTCCTTGCTGAGAATATTAAAGATTGTTCTGCACGTATTTAATGTAATGCGATGCATTTAATTTCCAACCTGGAAAAATAACATGTTCCAAACATTAATCGAAATAGCCCAACAGCTTCTGGAAACCCAATTTTCATTACCGTGCGAAATCAACGCTTTTGAACAATTAAGCGAGCCGGAACGAAGAAATGTCATTTTACGCCTGCACATTGATGCAGAAAACAAAACCCTGCCTGAAACAGTCATACTCAAGCAATCGTTGCCAGAAGAAGACAATCAAGACGACAAGGATACCTATACCCGATTTGCCCAGGATTGGGCTGGTCTTGAGTTTTTAAGCAGCATCAATCATACAGAGCATTTTACCCCTAACTTTTATGGTGGAAATGCCGCACATCGTTTTGTATTACTAGAAGACTTGGGCGCGGTACATATCAGCCTGGTTGATGCATTATCCAGACCTAATAAAGCTGAAGCAATAGGGGCACTGACCCGTTTTATCCATGCCATCGCTGGCATGCATGCTGCAAGTTTTGGTCATTTGAATGTATATGAATCCATACTTAAACGACTTCATCCACAACATAAAACCTGGCAAGAGCATGTTCAATGGCGGAAAGCGTATTTGTTACCGCTACTTGAATCCACCTGCCAAATCCTTGGAGTAAAAGCCAGCCAGGAACTTCTGCAAGAAGCAGATTACGTCATTGAAACCATGTTCACACCAGGACCTTTTACCGTACTCACCCATGGCGATATCTGCCCGGACAATGTTTTCGATCATAAATCCTCAAAAGACATGCAGCTGATTGATTTTGAATATGCATCCCCCAGACACGCCTTGCTGGATGGGACTTACCTTCGCATGAGTATGCCAACCTGCTGGTGTGCCAAAGCCTTTCCTGTGCCTGTCATTAAGACGATGGAAACCATTTATAAACAAAAACTGGCAACAACCATACCAGCAGCCAAAGATAAAATCGAATACCAAAAGGCTTATGTGTTAGCCTGTGGATTCTGGATTCTTCAACAAACCCTGCATTTTATTGAAAACACATTAACACAGGACAGAGTTGGCCCTTCTGGCCCAACGCCTGCCGATTCCTTTTGGGATCCAGAAAAAAATTGGGTTCGTCCTCGCGTACTCTCGCGCCTTCAGGCTTTTGTGGATGTTGCAACACCAACAGGTCATTTACCACAATTAACACAGATGGCTAAAAGCATGCTGGGTATATTGGCTGCACGCTGGCCGGAGACAAAACCGCTTGAGTTTTATCCAGCTTTTCAGGGAAAATAAATGTGAGTAACCATGCATTACTCAGATTTTCCACACGAATACGATGGATCTTCGCCCATTTTTAATTGACGTTGCCCCACGTCTTTTAATCGATCATACAAAGAAACCTGCCAGCATACATAATTATGTCCTCCTACAAACTCATACAGGCTTACGTTATGCGTTATTCTTTGCATTGCCTTGAAGACATGACGAACAACGCTCAGTGATGAACAACTCTGAACTGTTCCGTCCTCATATTCAAATTTTGCAATGATATTTTCACAACTGCCCATTTCAAAGGCAAACGATGAGTGCTTCAAATGAGAAGAAGCATCTTGTATCATTTTATCTAGTTTTGATAATGGCTGGGCAGCAAGGGCAGGTGATTGAGAAATACAATGTCCAAACACGACCGGTGCTGAAATCGCCGCATAAAAAGCAGCTAACCCACTGAACGAAGTTCCGATGATCGTGGAAAAATTGGAATCACGGGTAATATTAAGTTGATGCTTAGTGCGCAAACTATCGAGAAAATCGTGGCATATAAACTGCGTAAAGCGATCATGACAATTGTATTCCATAGCACGTGAAATACCATCTGCACTATCCAGAAACACTGCAACACAGGGTAGAATTTCTCGATTATGAATCATTCGATCCAGGTAAACATGAGCGGGCAGCAAATCAAGATAGCTACTGCCATCAAGAAATAACATCAAGGAATAGGGCGTCGTTGCACCCTGCTCATAATTTGGAGGAAAATAGACCCAGTATTTTCGGCAAGAGCCTTTGTAATCAGGCAAATCTTTTAAACTGGTTCCTGAAAAATTTACAGTATCCTGTATTAATCGACCTTCTTTCCTTAATTGATCCCTGGCCTTTTTTGCAGCTTCACTGGTAAGAGGAATATCTTTTAAGGAAGGTGCCAGAGGCAACTCCAAAATGGATTCTTTACCATAAAGCTCATCCTGTTTGTCCATATCTTTGTAATATACAATAGTATTGTCATTTAACGGATCTGGGATCACGCGTTCCATAGCAAAGAGATGATTTAACAAGGATTCAAAATCCGTGTTTTCACGAACCAGCCTGGGAAAAACCACGGGTGCATTGCCTTGATCGTCAGGGCGATCTGTATCATGTACCTTGACTAAACTGTATGCCGTTCTTAATTGAGGGGGTAACTCAAGCGTGATAAACGCAATATCTGTTCCAGGTATAATTGAAAATCGACTTACTTCTGTAAAATCATACCCCGCCACTCCGCTGAGAAAATAAATGGAGGTCTTTCCATCCAGTTCATCCGGCTGCATGCGATATAAAAAAGTTACAAGCTTGTTGGTCTGACCTGGAATATTTTCTATGATTGGATTTTTTACTTGCTTCCACAAAACATTCTGCTCCGCAAAATCTTTACCGCAGAGAGATTGATTAAAAACCTTGAGAAAACTGGAGCGAATCGCTGACATTTTATTTGATCAATTACATTGAATATACGCACAGTTTAGCATAGATGAATTAGGCTCATAAATTCCTTTAACCGACCACTTAGCTTCCCATGCCGCTGTACTAACATAAATCGCGTTGGATCACATGCCAGTCTCAACCTATATTGGGCTAATGCTTCATAAATGCACCATAATACTTGAGCCAATTTAAGTGCGTCTAACAAGTGTCCTTTAGATTCAATGTTTATGTAATTTTTAAAATAAGCATCCATAAGATGTAAATACGCCTCATCTTTATCCGTTAGTGTATGGTGAGTTATAACCTGCCTTAAACAACCAACTAATGAAAAAAATGGATGTGAAATGACTATTTCCCCCAGATCGATAAATGTAATGTTTTGTGATTGTTCTTCTATCAGGATGTTATTGTCATGAAAATCACATTGAACCAATGTTTCCTGGATAGCATAGTCAGATAATTGTTTACATAAACTGGAAACCTTTGATTGTTGCGCCTCTAATTCATCAATGTCTACTTCTGAGAGTCCATCGGCTAACAAGATCTCTTTTTGTGAAAGCAATTGCATGTATAAATTCGGTAATTTATCTAATCGCCAATCAGGAACCCCCATGTCAAAGAAAGCATCGATACGATCTGCAACCGCCATCTGAAGTAATGAAAATTGCTCCATAGCGTGACTGAACAAATTGACATCAAATTTTTTTCTCAAAATTTCTCGTAATGGCCTGCCTGCATCTTTCATCAAAAAGCAATGAAGCTCAGTATGATGTGCGATAACCTCTGGGACAGGAGCTTGAAACTGGGTATACAAAACCTGGGTGATTGGAGCCTCTAGTGCTAGCTGTTCTGGTGTTTGTTTTAGATAAATAATGCCTTGATCTGTTATAAAGCGCATGACACAAGACCAAGGAGTATCTTGTACCTTTTCTGGTACGTTGCTTTTTAATGTAAACCCAAGAGATAAAAGGGTATTATAAGCCCATTCAATCGTTTCTTTATTTAGAGTGACATTTCCGGGGGCAGTTGCCATATGATACTATATGTCTCATAAAACCTGATACTATCACAAACCATGCTTAAGCTTTTACAGGCAATCATTATTTTATTTATAGCCAACAACGTTGGTGCATCGCCGCAACTTCAGAATGCAAAGCACCGCATTATTGACAACGAATTACATGCTATAGAACGTGAGCATCATCTTAAAATAGGTGTTTATGCGTTGGACACCAATAGCAGACATGTAGTTGCTTACCATGCTAATGATCGGTTTCCTTTTCAAAGCACCTGTAAGTTTATAGGCGTATCTGCACTGTTAGCTAAAGATTCCAAGGAGCAGCTTTTACGGAAAAAAGTGCTTATACGCCCACAGGATGTTTTATTCTGGCATCCTATTTCAGGACAATACGTTAACCAAAAAGTACCATTGCAAACACTAGCAGAAGGTGCCATCTCCTACAGTGATAACACCGCTATTAATATGATTATTCGTGAATTGGAGGGGCTTAAAGCGATAAACCAATTTGCGCGTAGCATCGATAATGCATCATTTAATATACAACATTATGAAATCAACTTAAATTCAAACCCTAATCATAATGCGGATACATCCACACCTAAAGATATGGCATTGAGTATTCAAAAAATCATGTTAGGGACGGTATTAAGCAACCAGAATAAAGCATTACTTTTAGAGTGGATGAGAAATAATACCACCGGTTATAATCGCATTAGAGCAGGCGTTCCTTTGGGTTGGTCTGTGGCTGATAAAACTGGTAGTGGGAGCTACGGTGTTGCTAATGATATCGGCATTGCCTGGTCGCCTGCTTGCAAGCCCATTGTGCTGTCTATTTATACTGTTAGCGATAGTTCCAATGCAAAACCGAATGATGAAGTGATTGCACACATTACGCGTGCACTCTTTAAAGAATTTGAACAATACGATGCTTGCTACCAAGCTACTCGCTTAAATTGAGTTCAACCAATCTTTAATTGCCCAACCACATCCAAAAGGCCATCCTGCAAGCTCTTCTTGACCGAAAGGCCAACCTTTGAGTTCTTCGCGTGTAAGGATTTTCACAGAATGTAATTCATCATTAGTACTAACGTCACCATCAGCAAATAAGTGATAAACGAGTATGATTTGGTTCCTTTCACACCAAGGATATACACCAATAAATGAAACATCTTTAGCATCCAGATTTAGCTCTTCTTTGCATTCTCGCTGCACCGCATCTTCTGGTGACTCATTAGTATCTATAAAACCCGTAATCAGCGAGTATATTTCTCTATTCCACTGCTTATTTCTAGCAAGCACCACACCCGTTTTTGTTTCAACAATAGCACCAACGACAGGAATTGGATTATTCCAAAATACAAAACTACATTCATTTCCAGAGCAAACAAGGTGATCTTTTCCATCTATGATTTTACTCATGAGATTTCTGCCGCATACAGGACAAAAATGATAGGTATTATTAAACTCTTGAGAATTTCTGGTAATCCAATTAGCAACTTTTTTGGCAACCTCTTTTATAGAAAAATCTGTAGTTTCAAGCAATTGAATATTGGCCTTATTCTTCCAATCATCCAACTGATCCCAGCAACTCCAATCTAACCCATTCCAGCAATTTTCTTTTAATACATGCTGTGTCCATTGGGGATCTTGATGGTGCATACGCAACCACGCTGCCCAATTCAACATATTCTGATCTGCACCATAGGTGTTACGCTTCTTAAGACGCTGTATACGCTCAAAATCACTCACATCCAAAAGACAGAAGTTCACTTTATCTATCCGTTTTGCAGAAGGACACGCGAGTATTTCCCCTAAAACAATTTGACCAAGCAAACAGGCATCGAAGCCTTCATGTAATAATTTTTGTAGCCACTTTTCGGTAGATTCCTGCCGCCATTTTTTATCAGCACCTTCTGGAACCCCAATATCATCAAAGTCGTATACGCTGATTTCATTACCTAGAATAGTTTGCAGCTCACTCATAATGGCAGTTTTACCGCTGCCGCTTGCTCCACCTATAAAATATAATTGTGTCATTTAATAAATCCTATCAATCTTATTGGCGCCTCTGTTCCACCAGAGACAAGTAAAGGGGCTATCAGGATATAACTTCCGACAGGCGGTAATAAATCAGCATTAGCAACATTTTCCACCAAATACTTTCCCTGTCCTAAAATAATCTGATGCACAGGATAGCCGCTTTCAGCAGTATCTGGACCCAGAGTATCGATACCAAGACCTACAATATCACGCTCAACCAACAACTGAGCGGCCTCTTTTGAGACGGAAGGAAACTGTAAATTATTCCGGTATTGCTTAGATGATGACCAGTGACGCGCCCATCCGGTATGAATAATAACAAAATTCCTCGATTGAATGGGTTGGTGCTGTTTTTCAAAATCCAGAATATCTTGCACACTGCACAGATACGTTTCATGTGCTTTTTCAGAAAGATCAATCATGACACAAGGAGCAAGACAATCTTGCAAAGCAACAGCGTCAATGGTTTTTCCTTGTGGGTCACAGTGTGCAGGGGCATCCATATGCGTACCAATACCCGCTGGCATACTAATGCCTTGAACTCTAAACTTAACCTCATTCGTGCAATCAGCATAATCCAATGAAGTGGTATGCTTAAAGCCACATGAATTATCCCATGAGGGCGTACTTTCTGTTAATGGATGTGTTAAATCAACTAATTTATATGGGAAAGTCATCTTCTCATCCTAATTGTTTTTCCATGAGAAAGTTAGTTAATGTGACACCACCAGGACGAGGTTTATTTTGTTCCTTAACAACAAAGTATCCCATACGTTCAAAAAAAGGTTTGGCCGTAATGCTCGCTTCTGTCGTTATTTTCTTTACTCCTCGCTCAAAAAGGAGTGATTCAAGTTTTTTGACAAGCTGAGATGCAATACCTTGGCGTTGATAATTCTTATGAACAAACAACCGATCCAGATAACCTTCTGTTGTCATATCTGCAAATCCGACAATCACATTATCAATTTCTGCAAGATATGCAATATTGTGCAACAAACTCTGCCAACGCTCATGGCTATGATGGATATGATGCGGTGCCCAAACCAGCAATTGTTCCGGTGTATAGTCTTTTGCATTTACGTGATGAACCGTTTCTTTGAATAGAGTAACAATGCCCTCTAGATCAGACGATTGAATAGGCCGCAACACGATGCGTGATTGAGAGCACATGAACACCTCATATTAAATTGTATATTCAAAAATAACGGGATATCTATCTGGCATCATGGGGGATTTTTTAACACCGATTTTGGTACACCCCATTTTTTTGTAAAAATCCTCGGCACCTGGATCGCTCCATAAAACAAATTTCTTTGCGCCACACACTTTTAAATCATCAACAACGTGATGCCACATTTTCTTACCAAAGCCTTTACCAATATAGCCCGGATCAATAAAGAAATTATCTAATTCATAATCACTTTCTGCATTTAAACTGAAACTATAAAAACCTATAGACATACTGTATTGAGAGCCATCCGCCTCACAAAAAAGCCTCACCTGATTTTTTTCAAGATAGTCGGATGTCATTTGGAATAATTGCATAAATTTACTCATAAATGCTTCATCATATCCCCAATAGGCTTTTGAACGGCGCATCAACGAATTAATCGCCTCTAAATCATCCCTACCAGCTTGTATAGATTTTAGAACCATAAATTACCTGCAACTTTCCAATGCCATTTTATCCCCATTCATAATGTCTAAAACGTGCGCTTTAATTTGTTCAATGGGCCAATTCCACCACTCTAGCTTCAGCAAAAAATCAATTGTTTCATCATCAAACCGTTTGCGAATGACTTGTGCAGGATTGCCCCCTACAATTTCATACGGCGCTATGTCCTTAGTCACTACAGCACGAGTGCCGATAATCGCACCATCACCAATGCTCACACCTGGCATAATGGTAGCGTCATACCCAATCCAGACATCATTACCAATCACAGTATCTTTCTTACGATTTTCTATAAACGGTACTTCAGGCCAGTAAGATTGGAAAATAATAAACGGAAAAGAAGAAAACCCACCTAAATGATGACTACCGCCATTCATTACAAATTTGACATTAGTGGCTATTTGGCAAAATTTCCCAATGATGAGTTTGTCGCCAATAAAATCGAAATGGTACAACACATTTTTTTCAAAATTATGAACATCAATCGGATCATCATAATAGGTATAATCCCCAACGATGATGTTTGGATTTTTAACGATGTTCTTTAAAAATACGGTACGCTCAGAGCCTTGTATGGGATACAATTCGTTAGGGTTAGGGTGCATCTCTGTTTATTCCTATATAAATATCAAGCTCCACTTGATGATGATTTTGGGCTCGTTCGTCATAAATTTCAAAATCTGCACGGTACGCTCTTTGCCCGCCCAATGTTTCTGAAGACATGTTCCAGATTTCTTTCCACGCATTCATGCAAACATCAGGCATAGCGCCAGGCCCATTCGTGAATTTTACATAGGTTTGTGCAGGAATGATTATTTTGGAAAGGCCTTCTGGTACATCAGAGCATTCATGAATTGCTTCCCCAATAAAATAGGTATAATCACCAAACTCATCAGAAGCATAATCCGTATACACGCAATAAGTTGTAGCAGGCTTGACTCGATTGGGAATTTTATCAGCTAACGCTTGATGAAAATAGCGTTGAACAATCGGTAAAATCTTTGCCGTTTCTGGAGCGGTCTCATTTTTATTATTGGTTCTGTCTGAAATACCAATCAAGGTTAATTCGGGTAAAAACACTACTTCTTTTTTCATCAATTCATTCCTTGCTTAATCTAATGGCACACCTTTAAAGGGACTATCAAAATAATTATTCATACTTGTTGACTCGAAATAGGATGAACGTGGTCAAAAAAATGCCTGCTAACATCCCTAAAAAACTATAAAAGGGATTTGCTGAAAGGTATCCCATGATCACAACACTAATGGTCGCAACACCCATATTGATAAAACTCATCATGGATGAGGCACTTGCTCTGTCTTCAATAGCATTGGAAGCCATATAAGATCCGCCAGCAAATAAATAAGAACTGCAACAATAAAGCAGGCCGGTTGATACAAAAAACCAAAGTACACTTTGAGGATTCCAATACAACATAGCTCCCAAACTTAATAGAGCGAGAGTTGAGCCAACATAACCCAGTGTTATCACATGCATGACAGGAAAACGCTGCATGAGTGAGCGTGCTGATAAACCACCGAGTAACATGCCGACAATATTAAGTGTGTTCCAATAACCGTACGCGGATGCAGACAGGTTTAAGTAACTATGTGCAATCTGCGGTGCTGCTGCCGAATAACAATAACCTACAGCAGAACAAGCTCCCCAAATGGAAGAAAAGGTGATTAACTTAAAAGAAGCTAATGCATGTTTATAGTCACGCAGCAGAGAAGGAATATGAAATGATTTTGGTTGAGTTAATGTCTCATCAAAAACCCTAATCCCTAGTCGCATTAACAGCCCCTGCAATAAAAGAAAAATAAAGCAACCTTGCCATTGCATATATTGCGTAATAACGCCGCCAATAAGCACCGCAAAACCAATCCCCAATGCAAAAGACAAAATGGAATAGGCCATGGCCGTTTTTCGTTGATCTTCTGGTAGCCATTCATTGATTAACATAAAAGTACACGTCAATCCTGCGGCAGAACCTAAACCAGTAATCAATCTACCCAATAAAAGCAGCAGATAATGAGGTGAAATGCTCGCATAAAGACAAAGAAGTAAGCCAAGAATATTAATATTCAAACCCCATTTCAGTGCATTGAGGCGACCATATACATTGGCAAGCGGCGCATAAACCAATTGCCCGATGACATACCCTATCAAAAAAGTAGAGACTACCCATTCGACAGTACCTGTATTTAAGACAAATGTTTGTTCAATATGAGGTAATGCCGGTGTGATCATTGCCGCAGAAACCGATGCAATGGAAATGTAGCTCAAAAGCCAAGTCATGGTTAATTTAGATTGAATCGTCATTGGCTTCATGTTGTCCTTCTCTTATTTTGTTTTATATAAAATTAAGCTCTACGCGCACACCGTTTGGATCAAGAAGCCAAATCTGTTTTAATGCCATGTCTTCGTGGCAATAGGTTTGATAATCCAGTTTCTTCACATCAAATCGCTTAATAAACAAATCATAATCACTCATATCCACAGCAAGACAAAAATGATCAAATGCCCCCGTAGAAAACGTGCCTTGATGCTGACTTTCTAAATCAGCAAGCCGTTTAAATTTGGGTTGATTCTTATCTGCTTTTGCATTTCCAACATGTAAAATTGCAATGGAGCTTCCTGGTATATAGAAATAAAGGGACTGCGAGGTGTCAATGGATAACTTATTTCCAAGCGTTAATCCTATGATATCACAATAAAAACCAATCGTTGCTTGCGGATCATGTGTTACAAAATTAACATGATCAAGTCGTTTAATTCCCATGATAAATCCTCTAGCTACATGAACAGGCACGCAAGGTTGCTTAGATTTTACGGACAATTAAATTAAACGAATCGAATCAGTTAAACCATTAAAGCTCACCAGGTGTTTTGGGTGTCATTTTAAATGGTGTTGGGGATGCAGGTCTATCAGTTTCTTATTTGCCAAGAAAATGAAAGAGACTCTATTCAAATACCTGTTAATCTTCCTCCAAAAATGGTGCGTAATATTGTGTCGTTTCTAGAAAAAAATCACCCAAAATCAAAATGGTACTGCCACCACTTTGTTGCGGCCGCATGCGGCATACCTTTTGATATTAAGAGCAGGGAACATGTCAGCTCGTGGTTTTATACGGCGTACCGATGTGATGGATTTTCGCCTGGCGATATTGTTGCTTTATTTGATGGCGTTCACACCTATAAGCATTATGCGGTCTATCTTTCTAACAACTTGTTCTTATCAAAATTTGATGGTGGGATGCTTGCGATTACAACGGCTGATGAGATGCATCGTGTGTATTCTACTAAAACGCTTGTACTGTTGCGCCCTATGACAAGCGAAATAAAACAATTAATGCGAAAACAAGGTTGGAATATAGAACGAGATGGTGTTTTTCGTGAACCAGCGCCATCGGTAGCCGTTGATACGCCTTATAGTAGTCTCGGGCATTTTGAAGAACCTGTTATAGAGCGATATTTTGATTTGATGGTCAACCTTCAGCCCCCCACACCAGCAAGAGAGATCATTAAAGAACTTAATAGTACTCGTAAGGCAGCAAAATTAATTAAAAAACACGGCTTCTGGTCCGGTTCTCTAGCAGCAGCCGGTATACGTGTTGGAGCGACAGTAGGGTCTCGTTTTGGGCCTCTAGGTAAAATGGCAGGTGCAGAGATGGGGCGGCGTGTGTTGCAACCTGTAGGCGAAGTACTGGATGAAGCAACCAGAAGACAAGCCGAAATAGAAACCAAGATGATAGAAGCGGGCGTGGCACCCATTCCGTTTGGTCATCATTAACTAATGGTTGTACTTTATGCGGTTGAGCATGTTCACCTAACATATTACTCATTGATCTCGTCAGCAGAAAAAAGAACAAAAACCCAGTCATCGGCGGGTTTATGAGATTTGCAGTCTAAACAGTAATTTTTTAATGTTGCCTCCAGCGCAAATCCACATTTTTCAGCAACTCGCCGGCTGGCCTCATTACCTACCTGCGTCACAATTTGAACACGAGCCGCTTTGAACGATTCAAATGCAAAACGAGTCAATGCTTGTACCATTTCTGTAGCAAATCCTTGACCTGTGAATGCTGTCTCTAACCAATAACCGATTTCAAACAAGGGTATTTCTGGTTTGCTTCGATCATTAAAACCACTGGCACCAATGAGTTGTTGGGATGCTTTATGAATGATAACCATCGGAAAATCACGTGGGTTTTCAGAAGACCAACTGGCAATCCCATCTTTTACATAACGAGCCGTAGGTGCCATACTTGGATCCATTGCCCACGGCATCCAACGCTGTAATTCATGTAAGGATCGATTGATGGCCTCATTTAAAGGTTTTTCATCCCCTACTTGCGGAGCCCGTAAAATTAGACGCGGTGTTTCAAGTATAGGGGTTTTGAATGAATTCAATCTATCTTGCTCCAACATGCTATTTAATTTAGGTGACGTATAACGGTTTCTTGTAATGATTTTGTCGCACAACTAATGAGACTACTGCCCAACAAAGGATTGTTGCCTTGATAATCTGAGACAACACCACCGGCTCCTTTTATAATAGGCATGATTCCAACAATGTCCCAAAATTTCATAACGGGATCAATCATGATCTCAGCAAAGCCCATTGCGACCATCATATGCCCATAACAATTACCCCAAGTTCTGACTTGTTTAACTTGCGTGGTAAATTGATTTAAGCATTCAATATCTGGAATGGTGGCAAAGTCTGTTGTTAGCAACGTTGCTTTGGATATCTCAATGTCTTGTTTAACTGATATCAGTTTACCATTCAGCGTTGTCGTATGATTATCACCAATGATCATTTCATTCAATATAGGCTGATGGACCAATCCTAGAATTGGCTTGTTCTGATACAATAATCCGATAATTGTGCCAAAATCAAAGAAACCTGCTACAAAGCTTTTTGTACCGTCAATAGGATCAATGATCCACTGAAACTCAGCGCCTGGATTTTCCTCTTGGAACTCTTCGCCAATGATGCCGTGATTAGGAAAGTTTTGACGAATGTACTGCCTAATCACTTCCTCCGCTTGTTTATCAGCAATTGTTACAGGTGATTCATCCGTTTTAATCTCAACATCAACTAAATTTCTAAAATATTTTTTAATGATTTCACCGCTTAATTGAGCTGCTTGAATGGCGACTGGTTTATACATATCTATGTTCATAAATTCCTTCCAAGTTCATTGGTAAAGCCCCTCTGAGCACCAAGATTGTCCTCAAGTTAATGAGTACAAACGCTCAGCATAGGCGCTAAGTTGACCAGCTTTTTCGGGTATATGATCTTCACAATACCAACAAACACATAAAATGGCTTGAATAATACACCAACTTAAGACCCGTTCCCGATTAAAAGCAGTCAAGTCAATGACCCAATCCAGGTTACGGGCTAGTTCTTTGGTTTCAGTAGGGCCTTCAACCACGCAGAACGGATTCCTTAAAAAAGCGCCTATCTCAAATTCTCTTTCGCCGATAATCCCTTTGGGATCGATTGCCAGCCATTCTGATTGATGCTGTAAGATATTGTAATGATGAAGATCACCATGCAACAGCACCTGTTCGCCTTGGCTTGATAAAAGCTCTTTGGCACGACCTATCACAAAATCCCTGACTTTCTTGCTGACCAACTGTTGTAATGATGTTTGAGTCTTAAGCTTTTCCAGGCTTAAGAGCCATTCTGCTAATGAAATAAAACGCTGTGGTTCTGTAACCGGTACCCACAAACGCTGCATGACACTGACTGCAATGGGGATAGCTTGTTGCTCATTGAGAACATCAACCAATCGTGTTCCTGGCAACAGGCGTTCCATGATCATCCAGCCTTCCTCAGGATTTGCAGCAATTAATCGAGTTGAACCTCTACCATTAAAATGCCTTAATGCGTGAATTTCTCTCGAAAACTCATCATGAGGAACGCTAACTTTTAATACCCACTCCTCACCTTTTGAACCTAAAACTGGAAGCACATAGTTGAAACTTAAATGCTCAAACGGGGGTAATAAAGTAAGTCCCTGTGTGCGGGCAAGATTTTCAAGAAATTGGGGTAAGCGCTGCCACCATTCTTTTCCTGCATCGCCATGTACTAACGATATAGTGTTTTTAAGAGTATCGAGGTGATTAATGGACATGCGGTACTTCCTTTTTTGCGATTAACCATAGCTCATGAGTTTCTTCTTTGGTTAAGTAAGGAATAAATCCTGCCTTTTGATAACAGGCGATTGCACTGTGATTCTTAATATCTGGTGTGACTAGCGCTGTATCAAATTGCTGAAAAACAGTATGCTGAACAAATTGCATCAGTGCCGCACTGCCAATCCCCTGTCCCAAAACTGATTCTTCACCAAGATAGAAATCAATAGCGGCTATTTTTTGTAAATCAAAAGCCTTATTAGCAGGCAGGAGAAGAAAATCGCGTGCATCATAATATTGCATGTATCCTATGGGTTGCTCATCCAGCACAATAATAAAAGCAAAAATGGATTTTCTCTTTCCACTCTCTATCTTATATTGGTTTACATAGCTGCCGTATTTTTGGGTGATTTTGTCCATTGTCCAAACCACATCACTGTCCCACCAGGTTTTAACATGGGGTGTTTCCAACCATTTTAAAAGCAATGGAAAATCCTGCTCTGATAAACTACGAAAAGAAATCGTCATGAACCACCCCAAGAAATACCGCCATCAATAACCAGACAGCTACCCGTGACATACCTTGAAGCTTCGTTAGAGGCTAAATAAAGAATAGTTCCATCGAGATCAGCAGGAGAACCTACACATCGTAATGGAATCTTTTTGGACATTTCTTCTTTTGCTTCAGTCGTATTGAGCTGGTAATCAGTCATAGGGGTATGAAACAGCCCAGGCGCAATGCAATTGATACGAATATTTTCTTTAGATAATTCTCCTACTAAAGCTTTCGTCATATGAATAACAGCGGCTTTGGAGGCAGCATAACCCGCCAATTCATCAATTAGCTTATTCGTTCCATTGACGCTGGAAATGTTGATGATTGACCCTGAAACAGAATATTTTTTCATATGAGTTGCAACAGCCTGAGTGACATACCAAGTACCCATCACATTGGTTTGCATGATACGTTCAAAATCTTCATGACTGGATGCTTCAAAAATAGGAGTTAATTTGCCAATACCCGCATTATTGATACAAATATCAATTCGATGTTGATCTTCTTCAATCCGTTGGAATGCAGCGTGTACTGACTTCCTATCTGCAACATCCATAAGATAAAATGAGCTATTGGGGATTTGCTTTTTAATAGCGTGTAAGGCGTCTTCTCTCCTGGCGGCCAAAATCACTTTGGCTCCATGCTCAGCTAATACAAAAGCCATACGTTCGCCTAAACCACTAGAGGCGCCAGTGATTAAAGCTGTTTTACCGTTTAAATTAAAAAACATAACCACCCGAATTTTTTGTTACTCACGCGAATCAAACATCATTATCCACAGATTTTGTGGATAACTGAATTTTACCTAAAATACAAGTTTAAGTTGACTATAATTTTCCTCTAATTAAGGTCAAAACTATGCCAATAATTTGATGATGACAGTCAGGTTGCACACGAATATTTGCCCAATTTTCGTTAAGTGCTAACAGCTCATATTCTTGAGTAGATTTATCAGCTGATAATTGCTTATATCGCCTTACAATCACATCATTGCTATCTTGAATATGTGCAACCACTAATCCTCCGGGCCGGATGACTTGATCTGGATCAATGATTAAAATATCACCAATTCTTAACTCTGGCGACATACTGTCATCTTGCATGCGAAGTGCAAAAGCATTTTCACCAAGTTGTTTTGATAGTTCAGGGCTGAGAGGAATGAAAGACACGGAATCATTCTCGCGGTCTTCTTTGAGTGCTTGAATATACGTTTTTGGATCACTGGCCTGTTGTGCATTTAGCAATGGAATCAATGCCCCTAGCCAGGGTAATTCTGTCTTGATTTGCTTGTCATCGGTTAAACACATTAAATACCCAGGAGCAACTTCCAGCGCTTGTGCTAATTGCTTAATTTCCCCAGGCCCTGGCGTTCTTAACCCTCTCTCCCAATTATTGATTCGAGACGGCTTTAAATCGTCTGTAAGCTCAGCAAGCGCTTTTCTAGTCAGTCCTTTAGTCTTCCGCTCTTGAAAAATTCGCTCTCCAATTTTTTCTTTAATGTTCGTCATTGAAACATGCCTTTTCTCAAAAAAGTTAAAATCGCTATTGACAACAAACTATTTGTGCAATAAATTCGTATTTAATTGCACGTTAAGTGCAATATAAATCTTATATTTTACAAATAAAGATAACACAAAATAAAAGTAATAACGAGATGTAGAAACGGGAATAACAAATTAACCATGGATTTCTTAGTTAACAGCAATGAGCTTGAAGCACTATATGGACTCTCCCATATACAACAGCTCGTTTATTTACGGGGGATAAGACCGTATATGGATGTTAAAACTGGACTCGTTGGAATAAAGCGCGGCATCAGCCATCAATCGATTGCAGAAGAGCTTTACGTTGAAACAATTCCAGGTAGTAAAGGAGCGACGAACTCTCGCATGCAAATACGCCGTGCAATTGCTGCATTAGAGCGCGCGGGCATCCTTACGATTGAATCCCATGGATTTCAACTCATTGTGAAATGTAATTTGGCTACACGGGATTTTTATGTCAAAAACAAGGCCGACATAAGGCCAACACAAGAGGCCAACACATCTAAAAATCAAAAAAGCCTTGCTACGGCTGGATTTCAGAAGCCAGCGACTCAAGAGGCCGACATAGGGGATCCCCCTCAGGCCGACACACCTCATATAAAAGAAAATAATTATATTTATTTATTACGCCAATTCGACAATTTCTGGCGGATGTATCCCGAGAAAAAATCACGGGAGCGAGCTTTTGAAACTTTCAAGCAAATCAATCCAGATGATCACTTGCTTCGAGTCATGTTGCAAGCCATTGAAGACCAAATCAAAGCCCGAAGAGCAAAAGAGTCACACGGCGAATGGGTACCAGCCTGGAAATATCCATCGAACTGGCTGGCACAAAAATGCTGGGAAGATGAAGTCAAAATCGAATTAACGCAGGAGAACAGGAATGCAAAGTGTCGCCCAAATAATAAAAACACAGCCCATGATCCATTCTGGAACCCAGAAACAGAAGACACAGCAGGCGCCGGTGAAGATGAATACAAGCCAAACAACGTCATCAACCTGCAATACTACCGACAGCAATAAAAAGCGCATTGAGAATCTGTTTACACGTTTTGCTGTCTTTTATGGGCACCTGTGGCGCAGTCAGTTTAAGAGCGATGGATTTTTGGAATTTGCCAAAAATGAATGGTTGGAGGGGGTAAGTCGATTCAGTGATGACACTTTGAATCAGGCCATCATTGAATGTCGGGACTATTGTGAAATGCCGCCAACGCTGCCGCAAATGATTGGTTTTTGTCGTGCTATCAAAAAGCGAAATGCTTTTTATATCACACCCGAAGAATACCAACCAGCCAGTAAAGAAGTGGTTGAAGAGAATATCAGGCGGTGCAAAGCCTATTTATTTAAATAACAAAAGGAGAAGAACTATGTTGGTTTTAACAAGAAAAGTTGGAGAATCAGTTGTTATCAGTGAGGACGTTTACTGCACGGTAGTGGCTTATCGTGATGGTGAGGTTCGGCTGGCGTTTGATGCCCCTCAATCGATTCCAGTTCATCGTGATGAAATTCAAAGACGCATTTATCGAGAGCGCCAGAAAGATCAATGGTTCAATGACCATCTTCCAAATAAAGAAAGCATTGTTGACCGTTTAATCAGCAAATTTAAGCAGGGGATGAAGCCTGCTGATAATCCTCAGTGATTAAGGACTAGCCGTATGAAAGCGCAAGATGAACAAGGAATAACAGTTAAAGACCGCGCACGAGAAAAACTAAGGCGTGATTTGGGTGGTGTTATTGAACAGGCGTTAAACGATCCAAAAACCATTGAAATCATGCTGAATGCGGATGGCAGGCTTTGGCAGGAGCGCCTTGGAGAAACAATGCACTGCATTGGTAGTATCTCCCATGCTCGGGCTGAATCCATCATCAAAACCATTGCAGGATTTCACGGCAAAGAAGTGACACGGTTTAAGCCGATGCTTGAGGGCGAGTTACCGCTGGATGGTTCACGCTTTGCTGGTCAGTTGCCGCCGGTTGTTTCAAGCCCTACCTTCGCTATCCGTAAAAAAGCGATATCCGTTTTTACGTTGGATGAATATGTTCAATCGGACATTATGACTGCTGCACAGTGTGTAGTGATTAAAAAAGCCGTATCAAATCACCGGAATATTTTAGTGATTGGTGGTACGGGTTCAGGCAAAACCACATTGGTGAATGCCATTATCAATGAAATGGTTAGATGCGCACCCGAAGAGCGTGTTTTTATCATTGAGGATACTGGCGAAATCCAATGCTCAGCCCAAAACTGTGTTCAATATCATACAACACTAGACGTCAGCATGACCCAGCTTTTAAAGACCACGCTCAGGATGCGACCGGACAGGATTCTTGTTGGTGAAGTCCGGGGCAGTGAGGCACTGGATTTATTAGATGCCTGGAATACAGGTCATGAAGGTGGTGCTGCCACTTTACATGCTAATAACGCTCTTGCAGGGCTTCACCGCTTGAAATCATTGATTACCCGAAATCAGGCAGCACCAACTGAAATCGAACCCTTGATTGGTGAGGCGGTTCATTGTGTGGTGCATATCGCAAGAACGCCACAGGGGCGCAAGGTTGAAGAAATTATAACTGTTAATGGCTTTAAAAATGGTCAATACCAAATCGAAAAACTTGTTTGAGGAGAATATTAGTGAACCAGATAGACACTATTAATTATAAAAAAATATTGCTGATGGGATTAATCGTTTTATTTTTGTTGTTTATGACCCATCCAGCACTTGCATCAACCACTGGCGGAGGACTTCCCTTTGACTCCTGGTTGACCAAAATTCAAAAGTCCATTACAGGCCCTTTTGCTTTTAGTGCAGCGATCATTGGATTAGTTGCTGCTGGTGCTACGCTGATTTTTGGCGGCGATATGAATGGTTTTATGCGAACCCTTGTCTTTTTTGTTCTTGTTCTTTCATTCCTAGTCGCTGCTCAGAATACCATGACAGCAATCACTGGCAAAGGCGCTGAAATTACCAAATCATCTGTTGAGGAAAATACTACGGAGATTAAGCCATGAGTCTCCGCACTATACCTATTCGCCGCTGTGGAAACCGTGCAAGTCTTTTTATGGGCGGGGATCGTGAGCTGGTCATGTTCTCTGGATTGTTATCAGCCATTTTAGTGTTTGCTGCTCAGGATTGGTTAGCCGCTATTGCTGGTATTGCTATGTGGTTTTTATCGCTAAAAGGACTTCGCTTAATGGCAAAATCCGATCCGTTTATGCGGGCAATCTATCTCAGGCAGCGATGCTATCAGGCATATTACCCTGCGCGCTCAACCCCTTTCAAGGATAATAAAAGAGGTTATCAATGATTGAATTTATTACCTTTTTACTGAGTATAACGGGACTTGTCTTCTTAGGCTTCCTGTTTTACCAAGCTCGCCTGAAAAGCCAGGCATGTCATTTAAAAAAACATCGAAATACTAAGGCGGGTTTTGTTGATTTACTCAATTACGCTGCGGTGGTTGATGATGGCGTGATTATTGGTAAGAACGGTTCATTTATGGCGGCCTGGCTTTATCGAGGCGAAGATAATGCCAATACCACCGATGAGGCTCGAGAGATGGTATCGTTTCGCATCAATCAGGCATTGTCTGCTATGGGCAGTGGATGGATGGTGCATATTGATGCCATTAGACGAGCCGCCCCTGGTTACAGTGAAAGAGGAAGTTCACACTTTCCTGATGCCATATCAATGGCAGTTGACGAAGAAAGAAGACAACTGTTTGAAAGCATGGGTACTTTGTACGAAGGCTATTTTGTCATTACTTTGACTTGGTATCCGCCGGTTTTGGCACAAAAACGCTTTGTTGAATTGATGTTTGATGATGGTCATGCGCGTTTAAGTCAAAAAGCCAAGACGTATCAGCTGATTGAAGAATTCAAGCAATCCTGCCGCAACTTTGAATCACGCATGAGCTCAGCGCTTGATCTTGAAAGACTTCAGTCAGAACAGGTTATTGATGATGAAGGCAAAGGGGTTACGCAGGACAACTTTTTAAGACACCTGCAATTTTGTGTCACAGGACTGAATCATCCCGTTAATCTGCCTAAGAATCCGATTTATTTAGATGCCTTAATCGGCAATCAGGAATTAACACCAGGTATTACCCCAAAAATCGGCCGGAAGTTCATCCAATGCGTGGCCATTGAAGGATTCCCTTTTGAGTCTTATCCAGGCATTTTAACAGCCCTTACCCAACTGCCTGTTGAATATCGATGGAGTTCACGTTTCATCTTTATGGATGCGCATGAAGCGGTGGCGCATTTCACCAAGTTTCGTAAAAAGTGGAAGCAAAAAGTCAGGGGCTTTTTCGATCAGATTTTCAATACCAACTCAGGTGTTGTTGATGAAGATGCACTTAGTATGGTGGATGATGCGCAATCCGCTATTGCTGAAACTAATTCAGGTATGGTGGGGCAAGGCTATTATACTTCGGTTGTTGTTTTAATGGATGAAGACCGCTCCTTAGTGGAAAAATCAGCGCTTTTCATTGAAAAAAACATTAATGCCCTTGGGTTTACAGCACGCACAGAAACCATTAACACCATGGATGCATTTATGGGCAGCCTCCCTGGTCATGGCGTTGAGAATATCAGACGGCCACTAATTAACACCATGAATTTGGCCGACTTGTTGCCTACATCCAGCATCTGGACTGGAGAAAACAAAGCGCCTTGCCCGCTGTTTCCGCCGATGTCACCGCCTTTGATGCATTGTGTCACCAGTGGTAATGCGCCATTTCGCTTGAACCTTCATGTCAGAGATTTAGGCCATGGCATTATGTTCGGTCCTACCCGTTCTGGTAAATCTACTCATCTTGGTTTATTAGCTCTGTCCTGGAGACGTTACAAAGATGCTCGCATTTATTCCTTTGATAAAGGGATGTCGATGTATCCAACTTGCAAAGCCACGGGTGGTGAGCATTACACCATTGCTGATAAAGATTCACAGCTTGCATTTGCGCCCTTACAGTTTTTAGCGACTAAAGCCGACAGAGCATGGGCTATGGAGTGGATTGATACCATTCTAGCTTTAAATGGCTTAAATACCACAGCAACACAGCGCAATGAAATCGGTCATGCCGTTATCAGTATGCATGAAAGTGGCTCTAAAACGCTGTCTGAATTTGTCATGACCATTCAAGATGAGCAAATTCGTGAAACGTTAAAACAATACACCATTGATGGTTTGATGGGGCATCTGCTGGATGCTGAAAGTGATGGCATGCAGCTATCCTCATTTATGACGTTTGAAATTGAGCATTTAATGGGATTGGGAGAGAAATTTGCATTGCCGGTCTTGTTGTATCTATTTCGGCGCATCGAAACCTCGTTGGATGGACGGCCAACTTTAATCTTGCTGGATGAAGCTTGGTTAATGCTTGCACACCCCGTTTTTAAAAACAAAATCGCCGAGTGGCTCGATTCGATGGCCAAGAAAAATTGTGTGGTGTTTATGGCAACCCAGCATTTATCACATGCAGCGGGTTCTGGCATTTTAGATGTTATTGTTGAATCCACCGCAAGCAAAATATTTTTACCAAATCTCTATGCAAGAGATCCAGAAACCCGCCTGATTTATGAACGAATGGGCTTAAACCCACGCCAGATTGACATCATCGCAGCAGCTCAGCCTAAACGTGATTACTACTATGTCAGCGAAAAAGGCCAACGTCTATATCAATTGGCATTGGGTCCCTTGGCCCTCGCGTTTGTGGGTGCCACCGATCCCGACTCCATCGATCGTATGAAGCAACTTGAGCAGAAATACGGTGCTGAGTGGGTGCCTTACTGGCTGTCAAAAAAAGGAATTGAACTCAATCAATATGGAGAAGCCGCATGATTAAATTGAACTTTTGGCTTAACAAACTAAGCCAGACAAAGAAAAAAGAGGCATTAACTGATAATCCTTATCTTAATGCCAAACGAGCTTGGAACATCCACACGGCTGGATTGATGAAATCCTTACAGGTCTGGCAATTGGTAGGTTTGGGTAGTTTATTAATAGCACTGGCTGCTGTTGGTGGACTGATCTCAATTGGCAGCCAGTCCAAATTTATCCCCTTGGTGTTTCAGCAAGATGCCAGCGGCAATACGCTTTCAGTAACCCGCGCCGACAGGGTTGGAGAGGTAGGCATTGATGATTACCGCGCAGCAGCGGCGCATTTCATTGAAAATATTCGTATGGTCAGTGCCGATGTCGAGTTGCAAAAAAAGGCGGTCTTTCAAGTTTACTCCTATTTAAACCAAAACGATGCCGCACTTAGTAAAGTTCAGGAATTTTATAATGATAAGCAACGCTCAAATCCGTTTGAACGCGCTGCCCATGAAATCGTTAACATTGAAATTCGCTCCGTCCTTCAGGAGTCAGAAAATACCTGGCAGGTGGATTGGGTTGAGACGGTAAGAAATCGTGACGGCACCGTCAAAGAAAAACCTTCAGTGATGAAAGCAATGGTGACCATGTATCAAGAGAGCGAAATCAATGATGTATCCAGTGATGCCATTTTAAAGAATCCTCATTTGATCTATGTCCGCGATTTTAACTGGTCTTATGACCTAAACCATGGGGAACAACGATGAAAAAAATAATTTTCTCGATCATTTTGACAATGCCGCTTATCGTTTTTGCCCAGAATAATGAAGAGCTTGGCAACCGCTATTTTTCCCAAAGCATGCCAAAACTGTCTTATCAGGAAAAGCAGGCTTTGGATATTGCGAAACTTTGGCAAAAAGGCGACAGAACCAGCAAGCCTTTTCATTCCTCAGATGGCTCGGTCAGTTTTGTTTATGGTTCTGGTCAAATCAGGATTGTGTGTGCGCCCTTACAGGTTTGTGATATAGCATTACAGCCAGGCGAGCAGTTTAATGATATGAATATTGGCGATCCACGCTTTATCGTTGAACCCTCGATTACAGGTACTGGTTCAAGTCAACAAATTCACCTCATTATCAAGCCTAAAGATGTGGGACTTGATTCCTCTCTGGTCGTGACCACGGACAGACGAACATATCATTTCCGCTTAAAGTCAGACCGCTATGAGTTTATGCCCTATGTCTCGTTCATTTATCCCGATGAAGCGAAAGCAAAATGGCAATTGATACAGCAAATTCAAGCTGAACGTCGCAAAGCCAATACTTTCCCTGAAACGAATGAATACTTAGGCAATCTTAATTTCAATTATCGAGTCCAGGGGAATGCCCGCTTTAAGCCTGTTCGCGTCTATAACAATGGCGTTAAGACCATCATTGAAATGCCCAACGCCATGTCGCAAAGCGAAGCCCCTGCTCTTCTGGTATTAAGAAAAGGTAGTTTCTTTCAAAAATCGGAATCGGTGATGGTCAATTATCGCTTGCAAGGGTGTCGTTACATTGTCGATAGTGTCTTTGATAAAGCAATGTTAGTTGTCGGCAGCGGTAGCTCCCAAGAAAAAATTACCATTACGAGGTGCTAACAATGAAAAATCTAACTGTTTTATTACTGACTATTTTGTTATCGAGTTGCGCCAGTATGCGTTATGGAAATTTTACCGATGTCTCTACCGCCAAAGATGTCTATTTGGCTAAAGATTCCGTATCTCAATTAACCCGAGTTTATCCGCCAGCCAGAAATACCTTTTGTATCAGTCAGAAAGTTTGTGATTGCTTTGGTATCAAGCTTATTCAAGAGATGCGCAAAAAAGGCTATGGCGTGGTTGAAAAGCCCAAATCAAAGCAAAAGGCAAACTTTTTCTATGTGGTCGATGAAACAGAGCCTGGCCGAATCTATCGAGTCAGTCTTTATATTGGTTCGCAGACATTGAGCAGGGTGTATGCAAAAACCCGCGGCAACCTTGCTCCAATTAGCCCATGGTCACATAAGGAGTGATAAAAATGCGTCAAAATAACGATCCATTATCACCTGATTCCTCACCACAAAAGCTCACCATAGCTGGGGTTAAGCGGGTGAATAACATGCCTTTATTCATTGTTGTTGGCGTTTTAACAGTTTTTGTTGTGCTGATAGCGCTGGTTGCTCAAAAAAGAGCAAATGCACAGAACGAAATTGCAGAACCTGCAAGGATAAAAACAGCGAAGAAAAATACCATGAATCTGGCTTACGAGGTTGTGGGAAATCATAAATCAGGGATGATTGCAGCGAATAATGAAGTAAAGGCAAATACTCTGGACCATTCATTGCCAATGCCGGTACCACGAAAAACAACTACAAAACTTGAAACAGAGGATCAGGCTATACCAGATAATGAAATTGAACGTATCCGCCAGGAAAAAACACAAGCCTTTGAGGAAGCCGTTCAAGCAAAAACATCCATCATGATTGATAACACTCGTTTGAATGGTAGAGACAATACTGTTGTAGACAATGCCAATTCAGCTAATTCTTTTAAACATCAACTGCAACGCTTACAAGGCATGCAAAATTCCAGACCGATGCCACAAACTTTGGGTGGTGAAGAGCGGGAAAGCCGATGGCGTTTAAACTCAAAACTTGAGAACCCTAACAGTCGTTATGAATTAAGAGCAGGCAGCGTGATTCCAGGGGTGATGGTCAGCGGTATTTCCTCCGAATTGCCAGGGCAAATAATCGGACAGGTGTCACAAAATGTGTATGACACGGCAACCGGTCGATTTCTTTTAATCCCTCAAGGCACAAAGCTTGTTGGTATTTATTCCAGTGATGTGAGCTTTGGTCAGAATTCCGTGTTAGTAGCCTGGCAACGTCTGGTATTTCCAGATGGCAAAGCATTAGATATTGGCTCTATGCCAGGGGCTGATAGTGCCGGATATGGCGGGTTTCGAGATCAGGTGAATCACCATTATGTAAGAATTTATGGCTCTGCGCTTTTAATGTCTGGCATTGTTGCGGGTATTACCTACAGTCAAAACGCCAACCAATCCAATCAAATTGGTTACAACCAACCGACTGCCGGCAATGTTTTAAGTCAGGCGTTAGGTCAGCAATTGGGTGAGGTGACTTCGCAACTGGTGTCGAAAAATCTGAATGTATCACCCACCATTCATGTTCGTCCAGGTTACCGTTTCAATGTCATCGTCGTAAAAGATCTAACGTTTAAACAGCCCTATCAGCAGTTTTCCTATCAATGAAGGAGAGAATAATGAAACTTAGAATCATGCTTGTATTTTTATGGAGTGTGAATGCCTTTTCAACGGGTGCACCAGTATTTGATGTTGCCAACTGGATTGAAAACGGAAAAATTATTATTAATCAGGTGAGCCAGTACAAAACACAAATCGATCAATATAAAAATCAACTCCAGCAATATCAAAATATGCTGGAAAACACCAAGTCGTTAACCTCTTTTCAATGGGATAATGCCAACAGTGTCATTAATAATCTGCTTGATACGACCAATACGATTGATTATTACAAACAAGAAGCGGGAAGCCTGCAAGGATATCTCGACCGTTTCCAAAGCCAGGAATACTATCAGAAAACACCTTGTTTCAATGGTCATGGTAGATGCTCACCAGAGGAACTCAAAAAAATAAACCAAAATAAAATGGCCGCATCTGTTGCCGAAAAACGTGCCAATGATGCCATGCTCAAAGGAATTGATAAGCAACAGCAAAATTTAAAAAAAGATTCTGAGAAATTACGAGTTTTGCAATCCCAGGCACAAACAGCCCAGGGACAAAAACAAGCGCTTCAGGCCGCCTCACAACTCTCCAGTAATCAAGCGCATCAACTATTGCAAATCAGGGGATTATTAGTCGCGCAACAAAACGCACAAGCTGTTAGAGATGCAGCCAGCGCAAATAAAGAGGCCATACAGACCTCTGGAGATGAGCGTTTTCGAGCAGGCTCTTATCGTAAAAGTTCAGGTAAAAAATGGTAGTTCATTCATAACAATAAGGAGAAAACAATGAAAATCTTAACGGTATCTTTAGCGCTGTTAGTTTGTTTGCTGTCAGGCTGTGACAGTGCTGAAACTAAGACAAGGGAAAAAGCAATGCATCTTGCATCACTCACCTGTGAGAGTTCAAAAGAAGGTCGCACTAAAGAAGAGCTGCAAGCGATAGCTGATGCTTGTTTTAAACGCGGCTCTTACTCCAAAAGTTCCGGCATAAGATGGTAAACCTATGAAAAAAAACACAGCCACTTATTTTATCGTATTATTTTTAGTTGGATTTTCAGGTATTTGTCACGCCCAGGGGGTTGGGATGGACGGCAGGGATTTACTGGATAACATCCTCTATCGGTTTTCCAATAATGCCTCAATGTGGAGCCATACCATTTTAAGCTATGCCCGATACCTTTTTTGGTCTTTGGCCACTATCAGCATGGTGTGGACTTATGGCTTAATGGCTTTGCGCAAAGCGGATATTCAGGAATTCATGGCAGAAACTGTACGGTTTTTAGTCGTGCTCGGTTTTTTCTACTGGATTTTAGATAATGGCCCTGCCATTGCAACCGCCATCATGGATTCTTTGCGAAAGCTTGCGGCAAATGCTTCTGGCATCGATGCGAGGGTCTCTCCTTCCGATATCGTTGATGTTGGTTTTGATATTGTTTCCAAGGCAATTGATAACTCCTCCATCTGGTCGCCTGCAGCAACGACGGTCGGATTGATTGTGGCAGGCATAATTCTCATCGTTCTGGCTTTAGTCAGTATCAATATGCTCATTATCCTGATTACCGCCTGGATTTTAACTTACGGCGGTATCATTTTATTAGGCTTTGGCGGCGGTCGCTGGACGCAGGATATTGCCATTCAATATTATAAAACTGTGCTGGGTCTCGCATTACAGGCGTTTACCATGATATTGATTATCGGCATTGGTAAGTCGTTTGTGGATCAATACTATGCGGCTATGGCCAAAGACATTCTCTTAAAAGAAATGTTTATCATGCTTGTGGTGGCGGTTATTTTACTGGTGCTTATCAATAAAATCCCACCTGTTTTGGCGGGGATTGTTTCTGGCGGAGGCTCAGGAGGAGGTGGTGGTGGCGGTCTTGGTCTGGGCGGTGCATTAGGTGCTGCGGGTATTGCAGGGGCAGCTTTGGCAGGTGCAGCGGGAGCTGCAAGCGCTCATAGTGCCGGTGGTCTTTCTGCGCTAAGTGCTGCATTTAAAGCCGCTTCTCAAAGTGTTGGTTCAAGTGATGTAGGCGCTTTTTCTGGCGGCAGCTCAGGCACAAAATCAGGCGGTTTAGTACAAGCCATGGGGCAGGCTTCCAAGTTTGCTGGTTCATTTGGTTCGCACCTGGCCTCTGGGGCTTTTGATGTGGCGCGTGAAAAAGCAGACAGCATGAAGGCTTCTTTTTCTGCAAAAGCCGCTGAAACCACTGGTGGCAAGATTGCCGAGGCTATTCAACAACGTGCCTCATCAAACGCTGGCTCATCGGATGCCAACTATCAATCATCTGAATCGCAAAACGTTACTTCCATGGGTGCGCCAGAAGGTAGCTTTAGTTCTGGAAGTAATGACTTCGTTCCTCAAGACGATTGTTCTGATGAAGTCAGTCAGTTTGTCAACCAAAAGGCATCAGGAGACCGTCAATGAGTCTGATTAAGCCCAATAAAGCCATTGGTCCGCAAGTGAGGAAAAAGCATCAGGGCAAGGTGAGTAAACAGCTAATTATTTTAGTCGTTCTCTCACTTCTCATGAGTATGCAGATTGGCACGCAATTTGTGGCTTATAAGCTGCATTTTAGTGATGGATTGGGCATATCTTGGCATCATGTCTATTTGCCCTGGCAGTCACTCTGGTGGAGCTTGAAGTACCACCATTTTTACCCTGATTATTTTAATGCGGCTTTCGGTTTGATGGTGATGAGTGACTGTCTTTTTTTAATGCTGGTCGTTTTTGCAGGCAAGCATTTAAAAAAAGAAAATGTCAGTGAATACCTGCATGGTTCCGCCCGGTGGGCTAACAGGCAAGATTTAAAAGATGCTGGACTTATTGGCAATGAAGAAGGCGTGTATGTAGGGGCTTTTGAAGATGAAAAAGGAGAGATTCATTATTTACGCCATAATGGACCAGAGCACATATTAACTTATGCCCCAACACGTTCTGGCAAAGGGGTTGGCCTTGTTATTCCTACCCTTTTATCGTGGAAGCAGTCTTGTGTCATTACTGATTTAAAAGGAGAGTTATGGGCATTAACATCTGGTTGGCGTCAAAAACACGCCAATAACAAAGTGATTCGCTTTGAACCAGCAACCTTAAAAGGATCAGCCCGATGGAATCCTCTTGATGAAATCAGGGTGGGCACTGAATATGAAGTCGGTGACGTACAGAACCTTGCAACACTTGTCGTTGATCCCGATGGTAAAGGACTTGAAACCCACTGGCAAAAAACATCCCAAGCACTTTTGGTCGGATTTATTCTACATGCAATTTATAAGCTTAAAAATCAGGGAGAACCGGCTACCTTTCCCAACATTGACAGGATGTTAGTCGATCCGAATACCAATATTGCTGATTTGTTGATTGAAATGACTCAGTACCATCATGTTGATGGTAAAACGCACCCAGTAATCAGTGCCTCTGCCCGCGATATGATTGACAGGCCCGAGGAAGAAGCGGGTTCCGTATTATCCACCTTAAAGTCCTATCTGGCCTTATACCGAGATCCAGTCGTGGCACACAATGTGTCTGCTTCCGATTTCTGCATCAAAGATTTGATGCATCATGACACACCCGTCAGTCTGTATATCGTGACACAACCCAATGATAAAGCACGGTTGCAACCCTTGGTTCGCGTCATGCTGAATATGGTTGTTCGCCTTCTGGCGGATAAGATGGAATTTGAGCGAGTTGATGGACTTGTAAGAACAAAGAAAACCTATAAACATCGCCTGTTGTGTATGATTGATGAATTTCCAAGCCTTGGCAAGCTTGATATTTTACAAGAGTCATTGGCTTTTGTTGCCGGATACGGCTTAAAGTTTTACCTCATTTGTCAGGACATCAATCAGCTTAAAAGTCGTGAGCGAGGCTATGGACCTGATGAAACCATTACTTCTAATTGTCATATCCAAAATGCCTATCCACCTAACCGCATAGAAACCGCCGAACACCTTTCAAAACTGACAGGCCAGACCACGATTGTCAAAGAGCATATCACTACCAGCGGTAAGCGAATATCAACCTTTTTAAGCCAGATTTCTAAAACGATGCAGGAAGTATCCCGCCCGCTTCTAACCATTGATGAATGCCAGCGTATGCCAGGTCCAAAAAAAGATGAGAATGGCTTAATTCGTGAGGCAGGCGATATGGTGGTATATGTGGCAGGTTTTCCAGCTATTTATGGTAAGCAGCCGCTTTATTTTAAAGATCCTGTTTTTATTGCCAGAGCATCAGTTGAGGCGCCAATTCAATCGGATATCTTACGTGCTCCTTTAAGCAAGGATGAGGAAATCAGGCTATGAGGAAATTCACGGCCTGGATTAGCATTTTTTTGCTGGGCATCTTAAGTGCGGCACTTCTTTTAGTCGCTATGGGTTTCAGGATCAACCTGACTGATTCTATTCCTATTGGAGTTTACCGCATGACGGGGATTAATAATCTTAAAAATGCTTTTGTCATTTTTTGCCCCGAAGATAAGCCTGACTTTCAACAAGCAAGAGATAGAGGCTATATCGATAGTGGTCTTTGTCCAGGTGGTTATGGGTATTTAATGAAAAAAGTAGTTGCAATCAAAGGCGATAAAATCTCTGTCACCGATGAAGGTGTTTTTGTAAATCATCAACGTATTCCTTTTTCAAAATCGGTATTAAAAGATGGATTGAAACGTCTTTTACCTCAGTGGCGCACAACGGATTATCAGCTTAAAGAAGATGAAATATTGACCATGACCAGTCAAAGCGCATGGTCTTTTGACAGTCGATATTACGGCCCTGTTCACACGGGGCAAATCAAGGGAATGATCACACCCGTATGGGTCAAAGCAACAATGGAGAAAGTGTATGAATAAAGAAAACAATCTAAACGATGTGATTGCAGAAAAATTAGAGGACTTGATGGTCCCTGGTTTTATCACTGAAGTAACACCCATCGAGGCGGACATCATGGGTGCTTTTTCTGAGGACGCGTTAAGCGAAATTGATGCTCAGGAGGCAGCCTATGACTAAGTTGTCTCACCACCAGATTGTCGCCAATCAAATCATTGAAAGCTTGAAACTTGGAACAGCTCCCTGGTTAAAGCCATGGGAGCCTAGTATCGGTAATGGCCAAATACCTTTTAATCCTGTCACAGGAAAGCGTTATCGAGGCATCAATGCCTTGTATTTGATGCTGAATCAAATCGGAGATAATCGCTGGCTAACCTACAAACAAGCCCAAAGCATTGACGCACAAGTGCGAAAGGGAGAAAAAGGCACGACTGTTCAATATTGGAAGTTCACCGATGAAAAAGTAAAAAAAGATGAGAGGGGAAAACCAATCCTCGATGAGCATGGTAATCCGGTTAAAGTGCAAGTCAACCTTGAAAGGCCCAAGGTGTTTTATGCCAGGGTATTTCACGCCTCACAAATAGATAATATGCCGAAACTCGTTCAAAAAGAGCAGGACTGGTCCTTAATTGAAAGAGCAGAAAAACTACTGCATAACTCTGGCGCCACCATTATTCATTCTGAAGCGGACAGAGCATTTTACAGATTATCGACTGATAGCATTCATCTTCCGCCAAAAGAGCAATTTAAATCTGCAGCAAACTATTATGCCACTGCCCTGCATGAGCTTGGGCATTGGAGCGGTCATCCTTCCAGACTGGATAGAGATTTAGGTCATCCTTTTGGTTCAGATGCCTACGCCAAAGAAGAATTGAGAGCAGAAATTGCAAGCATGCTTTTAGGTGCTGAGCTTGGTATAGGCCATGCCCCTTCTCAACACACGGCATATATCAAATCGTGGATTCAAGTTCTGGAAGATGAGCCTTTAGAAATATTCAGAGCATCTGCGGATGCAGAAAAAATAGTTAGTCACCTGGGTGCTTTTGAGCAAACCCAAGACATTCAACTAACAGAACTTATTGAAATCAAGGATGAGAAACTTAAAGAGGTAGCCTTTATGACGCCTGAAAACATCACTTCTGAAAAGGTCTGGTTAAGCATCCCCTTCAAACAAAAAGAGAGTGCTAAATCCACAATAGGAAAACTCACTGATGGAACACCAGGTATTGCTTGGGATAAAGTTCAAAAATGTTGGTATGCAAATCCTGGTGTTCCTGTTGAGAAAATCAAAGCCTGGCTTCCTGAAAATCAAATACTAACCCAGGATAAAGCGCTTATACCAGAAGATGAATTTAAGGCGGCATTGGTGAGCCTTGGTGCTATTGTTTCAGGTGGGCATCCAATTATGGATGGTAAACCTCATCGCATAGCTACAGAGGGTGATAAAAACGGTGAAAAGGCAGGATTTTATGTGGCCCATTTAGATGGTATTCCGGCTGGATATATTAAAAATAATCGAACTGGTGACGAACTTAATTGGAAATGTAAGGGTTACATTTTAACTGATGAACAGAAGACAACGCTTAAGGCAGAAGCACTCGAGCAACAACAAACTCGCCAACGTGAGCTTGAAGCTAAGCAAAAAAGTACTGCATTAAGACTCAAAGAAAAATTATCGATGATGACAGAGATTTTGGAACCCACGCCTTATATGCAGGCCAAAGGTATTCAGGTTCATTCTGGCGCCTATACGGATGAAGAAAGAAAACTAACCTGTATTCCAGCAACAGATTGCCAAGGTACACTTTGGACTGTTCAATACATTGCCGAAGATGGAACCAAACGCTTTGCAAAAGATTCAAGAAAGGAAGGCAGTTTTCATGTATTGGGTGGCCTAGAAAAACTTTCAGGAACGCCTGTCATTGTTATTGCTGAAGGTTATGCTACAGCTGCAACTATAAAAGAGGCAACCGGGCTACCTATTGTTGTCTCTGCCTTTGACTCCGGTAATCTCAAACCAGTCGCTAAAGCGCTACATGATAAATATCCCAATACTCCAATTATTGTGGCTGCAGATGATGACAAACACCTTGAGTTAACAAAAGGTATTAACCCTGGGAAAGAAAAAGGAAAAGAAGCAGCTGATTCAGTTAATGGCTTCATCATTCTACCGACCTTTGCTCCGGGAGAGCAGTTATCAAACCCCCGACAATTTAGCGATTTTAATGATCTGGCTAACAACAGTAAGTTAGGGCTCGAGGGAGTGAAACGACAATTAAAATCAAAAATTTATAGATATGCTAAGTTAAATAGCCGTTTGCTATTATCGCAAAAGACCAATGTGGCTCATATTGCATAAATTCATTTCAAATGGCAACAGCTGATCAGTTCAGTTGTTGCCAAAACTACCCATATCCTCATAATGACGCATCTAGGTAAGTACTATTCTTAGTTATGAGCGACTAAAATACTCTCTAAAAGCAGCTTAATCCTTAAAGATGGTGTTTAACGTCAATGATGGCTTGTTAAGTCTGGTAATTTAATATCCTGATAAGTCATCAGAGTCATCATCCCAGTCTCTTGATGATAAAGCATATGACAATGCATCATCCAGTTGCCCGGATTATCGGAATCAAATTGAACCTTAACAGTTGATTTCGGCAACACCAAAACCGTGTCGTGCAACAGACCATCACTTATCTTTTTCCCATCAATCTCAGTCACTTCAAAGACATGACCATGCAAATGCATGGGATGAGCCATCATCGTTTTATTATTGAAGACAAGTTCAACCCGTTTGTTTTTCTGAACCGTTAATGGTTTTATTTCAGGCCATTTTTGATTGTTAATTGTCCACACATAGGACATCATATCGCCTTCTAAATTGACTGTAAGCGTTTGTCCAGGAGTTTTAGCTGACATTGGCTGTAAGGCCTTAAATTTAAATTCCTGATCATAGTTTAAAGCGCCAGCTTTATTTGACGTTTTTTCATTTAGTTTAGGGATATTCGCTTTAGGCGTTGTAAGTATTAAACCTGTTTGCATCGCAGTCCCTTCTCCTTGCGCAAGAATAGGATATGCGTTTTCACCTTGGGGAATGGTCACCAAAACATCAATCCGCTGTCCCACAGCCAGTTGAAATTGATTGGATTCTACTGGTTTAATCGCTTGCCCATCAATAGCAATCGCCTTTCCTTTTAAAATGCCTGTATTGATAAAAAAATTAGACATTGCAGAGCCTGCGATAAACCTTAACCGAACAGTATCTCCTTGATGAACGGGAACAATTTCTGGATTCTTTAACGTTTTATAGTTGGTTAGGAATGCATCATAATTGACATCATTTAAATCGGCTTCGGGTTGGCTCATAGGCATAGAAGACATGCCATTTCCATGATGCATGTGGGTCATTTGTCCCTTCTTTAACTCACTTAAAATCACTTCTGGTTTTTTATAGCTAAAATCGCCAATGAATAAAGTAACCTCTTTCTCACTTGCCTTATCTTTTGCATCGGAGATAATCAAAGGTGCTGATAAAAATTGTTGTACCTGCAAATCATGGTGCGAATGCATCCAATAAGTCCCAGATTGTTTGAGCAAGAAATGATAATGAAACTCACCGCCTGGGGGAATAGGTGCTTGCGTCACATAGGGCACTCCATCTTGGTCATTTGGTACAATGAGGCCGTGCCAATGTAACACTGTGGGCTTATCAGTCTGATTTTTTACAATGGCATCAAACATGTCGCCTTTAACCCCATGATATCCCCAAGTACCATCAGGCTGCTCGATTCGAAATAATTCAGTAGGTTTACCATCCACTTCGGTTTGATATTTTTTAATCAACAACACGGTGGGTTTAGTCACTGTATGTGAGGTCGGATTTTGAACTGCAAGGGCTTGCCCAACATACAGGGCATTTAATGCAAGTATTGCTTGAACGCAAAAAGATAATTTCATAAAAATACTCTTAATTAGATGATGAGATTTGATAAAGGGCACGTAATTGGCTTAATATTTTTTCCAATTTATCCCAATTGGCTTGAGTTCCCTCTTTATCGTTTGCATCCCCTGTTTTATCAAGACGAGTGGCCAATTGCCCTACATAACTTAAATTTGTTTGTAATATTTTTTTCTGCTCTTCAGATAAATCCTTGCTTAAAGCAGGCAGTGCATTGACTAAATCGCGAATAGCAAAAGCATGCTCATGAATGGAGGTGAGTTGATTGTCTTTTAATGCCTGATTAATCGACACCGCTTGCTCATCAATGGCTTTCCAAATGGCTGGGATAGTTGATGGAATGGTTACTTTGGACGCTTCGCTTGTATCGGCAAAGAGTTCTATAGGTATTGTCCAAATAAAAAAGCTCATTATCAAACTAAACCACTTTAACTTACGGTTGCATTGTTTTTGGTTCATGGTGTTTCTCCTTATTGGTTTCATCTAAAGATTGATGTCTTTCCCGCCATTGTTCAATGGCGTTATAGACCGTGGGAACAACAAACATATTGAGCACGGTTGAAGTCAATAGCCCTCCCAATAGTACTTGTGCCAAAGGACGCTCTAACTCTTTACCGGCGGGTGAACCCCAAAGGAGCGGGAAAAGACCAAGGGCTGCGGTAGCCGCTGTCATAAGTACCGGCACTAATCTATCGAGTGTCCCATCAATGACCACTTGCTCTCGAGTTTTTCCCTGCAACCGCAATTGATTGTAGTGGCTCACTAAAATAATCCCATTGCGTGCCGCAATCCCAAATAAGGTAATAAAACCAATCATGGCTGCCACACTCATCTCACCACTGGCGATAAAAAGTGATATCACCCCACCGATTAACGCCAAAGGTAAATTAAACATCACCAATAAAGCTTCTCTTAAGGTACCAAAGGCTTTATGCAGTAAGACCAGCATAATGAAAATAACTAAAGCACCAAAGGTAATAATCACTTTAGAAGCTTGTTGCTGGCTTTCAAATTGCCCGCCGTATTGGATAAAATAGCCTGCGGGTAGTTTTATTTTTTCCTGTACCTCTTGTTCTACATCAGCAATGACACTGCCTAAATCTCGTCCTTGTACGTTAAAGCCAATGACCAATAACCGCTGCACATTCTCCCGATTAATGGCAAAGGGTTGGGGCTCTACTTTAATATCAGCCACAGCCCGCAAAGGCACTTGACCAGAAGTTCCCTCGGCTTGGCCATGTGCGTCAATCAACATGTCTTGAATGGCTTTAATGCTATCTCGTCCAGGTTTATCCATACGAAGGTACAAATCAAAGGTACGCTGTCCTTCCAAAACATTCGAAACACTGACTCCATTTAAAAGTACTTGTACGTCTTCAGAAATTTGCCCTACATTGACCCCATAACGTGCCGCCTTTTCTCGGTCAATTTTAATGATGAGTTGCGGTACATTAATCTGCTGCTCTTTATTGACATCAACAACACCCGGAACAGATTTTAAAACAGTCTCTAAAGATTGACCTAATTCATTGAGCGTCGTTAAATTATCACCAAATAACTTCACCGCCACTTGGGCACGAACCCCTGAAAGCACTTCATCCATACGATGGGCAATGAACTGACCCACATTAAACATCGCACCTGGAATATTGGCTAAATCAGCACGAATTCGTCGTAATAGCTCATCAGGTGGCATCGATTTGTCTCTAGTAAAATCAAGTCGGACATCAAATTCGCTGACATTAGGGGGTAGCGCATCTTCATCCAACTCACTGCGACCTGCGCGTTGGGAAATCGAGATGACTTGTGGGTAGCGCATTAAGGATTTTTGCACCTGTTGTCCCAAACGCATCGACTCTTCTAATGAAGTTCCTGGCAATGTGCTCATAGCAATAATGAAATTTCCCTCATGAAACTCCGGTAAAAAGGACTTACCAAAAAAGGGAAGTAGGGTTAATGCAAACAAAAAAGCAGCCAGTGCCATCACAACCACAGCTTTAACATGCGATAAAGACCAGTGCAGTGCTGTTAGAAAATGCCTTTTAAGAAACAGGACAAACCGGGTTTCAGACTCTTTCTCATGCTCCGTTTTTTGCTCTACCCCATAATGACGCTCACGCTGAGATAAGCCATGTAGACTCACTTCAGAGTCTTCTGCTTTTTCTTTGCCACGAACCAATAAAAGGTAACAAAGCGCCGGAACCATGGTAATCGATACCACCAAAGAACCCAAGACAGAGGCAATATAGGCAATGGCCAAGGGGCTAAAAATACGCTCAGCAATCCCTGATAAAAAGAAAATAGGCAAAAAGACAAGGCTAATAATAATGGTGGCATAAACAACCGAACTTCGTATCTCAAGTACCGCATCAAACACCACTTCAATGGCAGGTAAAGGATGGAGTTCTTGACGGTTTACTCTTAAACGGTGCACCACATTCTCAACCGTGATGATGCCATCATCTACGACCTCGCCAATCGCAATGGCCATCCCACCAAGTGTCATTGAGTTAATCCCAATGCCAAAATAGTGAAGCACCAATAAACCAATGACAAAGGATACAGGCATGGACAGAAAGGTAATAAATGAGGCACGCCAATTCATTAAAAACACAAAAAGCACCGCAATGACAATGATTGCCCCTTCAAGAAGAGCGCGAGATAGATTATGAATCGCTGATTCAATAAAATTGGCTTGACGAAAGACTTCCGTTTCTAACGCCACCCCTGCGGGGAGAGTGAGTTTGATGTTTTTTAGCGCTTGCTCCACTTTAGCCGTGGTTGTCACCGTATCGGCACCATAGGCTTTGGAAATGGTGCCAATCACCGCGAGCTTTCCATTGTAAGCACCATCACCGCGCTTTATTTCACCACCAAAAGCAACGGTAGCTACATTATTAATCGTGATAGGAATTCCTTTTCGTACCACAATGGCGGTTTTTTTAATGTCTTCTAAGGACTGGATTCGCCCCATAGTTCCGACCACAAGCTCGCTACCGGCTTGGTGAATAAAAGCGCCAGGTACGTTTTGATTCGCAGTGGTTAACGCCTGGCGTACTTCTTCGATGGTAATCCCATAAGAAAGCATGCGCTCAGGAATTAAACGCACTTGGTATTGCTTGACCTCCCCACCAAGTGACACGACGGCCGCAACCCCACCTAATGCTAGAATTCGGGGTCTGATGGTCCAATCTGAAATGGTGCGTAATGTTTCAGGACTTACCGTATCACTGATTAAGGCATATTTGACAAGCCAACCCACTGCAGAGGTTACCGGTAACATCACTGGAGGATTAACCCCGGGTGGGAGTCGATTACTGACTTGTTGAATACGTTCATTTACCAGTTGTCGATTACGGTAAATATCCGTTCGGTCATCAAAAACCACGGTAATGGTGGATAAACCTACCGATGTTTTAGAGCGAACACTGGCTACACCTGGTGTGCCATTAATCGCACTTTCCAATGGATAAGTAATTAGCGTTTCCACATCTTGGGTGGCCATGCCCGGCGCTTCGGTTTGCACCACCACCTGTGGAGGGGCAAATTCCGGGAATACATCTACTGGCATTTGTTTTAAGGTGTAACCACCTAAAAGACACAGCACGAGCGTTAAAGCTAAAATCAAAAGGCGATTATGAAGCGACCAGGCAATTAAGCGTGTAAACATTAGTGAGGCTCCTTATCACCAGATTTTTTAGTGCCGCCACCACTTAGAGATAATGTGTACAATTCTCGATTACCCTGCGTGACCACCTCATCGCCAGGAACTAAACCTTCTTTAATTTCAGTATACTTATCATCACGAGCCCCAAGGCTAACCACCGTCCTCTCATAGGCTGTGCCATTCTTCACAAACACAAAGGTGGCATTATCAATTTCCAGTATGGCGTTATTAGGTACCGTAAGTGCTGCCTGAGTAAATCGTAATACCACGTTGGCACGTACAAACATGCCGGGTTTTAATAATCCCTCTTTATTATCAAGACTAATTTGGACGTTCACGGTGCGCGTTAAGGGATCTAAATTTGGTTCAACAAGCGTTATTTTTCCAGGAAAAATACGCTTGGAATAACTTAAAACATGCACATTCACATCCAACCCTACTTTAATCTTGCCCAAATCCTCTTCATACACTTGAACAATAGCGAGCACTTGCTCACGATTACTGATGTGAAATAAAACGGTGTTGGGTTCTACCGCTTGCCCCAAATTCACATTGCGTGCATCAATAACACCTGAAATAGGCGCTTTTACCGCGACACTAGGTGGAGGATCACCAACTAGGCGAGATTGTACCGTGGCCAATGTTTGGCCTTTGGTGACACTGTCCCCAAGATTGCTCACAATATCAGTCACGGCACCACTAATACGCACACTGACATCGGCCTGTGCATTGGGCAGTAATTGGATTTGACCATTTAATGCTAACAAGTCAGCCATGGGGCGCGGCGTGGCTTCGGAGACCTGAATATCCAGCATTTTGGTTTGTTCAGGAGTTAATGTAACCGACTGGGCTGGGCCTGACGTGCTGACTTCAATTTCGTCTCCATGCGCCATTAGCAATGACGAATGAAAGAAAATACCCAGTAAAACAATAAACCACACTCTTTGGCGGATGGAGTTAAATGTATGAATCATTTGGTCACGTCCTTTGTTAAGGATAAATACGAGCAGAATCCGTTTGTATGGGGTGCTCCAATAGCCGTACATAAGGCAACATAAGATTGAAAATATTGGCCAATGGTCGTTAAGTAGGCCATTTGTACATCATTTTGTTGCCTTTGCACCTGCAAGACATTCAAAAAAGAAACTTGTCCATTTTGATAGGCTTCACGAGCAAGTTTCACGTTTTCAAGCCCTAAACGAAGGGAGGTGCCTTGCGTTTGCGCGACACTAGTTTTAAGAGCATTAAGCTGGCCATAATTGCTCGTAACCTCTGTTTCAATCGTGAGATTTAAAGCATCTACTGAGATCATGGCTTGAGTTCCAGTTGCGGAGGCCTCCATAATTCGCCCTTGATTGCGATTGAGTAAAGGCAGAGGAATGGATAAGGAAACCCCTAATGTGCGATCAGCTGGTTGCGGTAACCCGCCTTCCACAAAGATTTTATCTTGTTGCACTCCAGCACCAAGAGTCCAATCAGCAAAGCGCTCAGCTTGGGCTAAACGTCTATCGGCCATGGCGCGTTGTCCAGCAAGTAGCAAAGCCCTCCTGTCAGGACGATTACTGAGGGCGTGATTGATTAAGTTTCCTAATGGAGGAATGCCTTTTGCTATCCTAATCGTTTTTTTAACGTTCAGTGGCGAATTGGGTGTTTGACCAATGAGTTGATTTAAAAGGGCATATTGGCTAATTAGCTGACTTTTTAACAGTTGTTTTTCTTGAGTAATACGTGCGTATTCAATGCGAGCCGAATTATCATCCAATTTAGAAATTTCAGCGGCATGGTAGCGATTATGAATAACACGCACCAACTCTTGATTTATCTTTTGTAAATAATTTAATTGTTGCATGCGGTTCTCTGCGATGACCACCGCATAATATGCATTAGCAACTTTGGCACTTAACTGCCGGGTCGCCTCAAAAACCTCAGCCTGGGCGCGAAGAATATCAATGCGTGCCACTGTTTTTTGCTTGGCAATACGACCTGATATGGGAAAGGCCTGGTTAAAGCTGATACTTCGCGAATATTCACCCTCGTTATTAAATAATCGGTCGTCGTTGTTATTTAAATTAATATTGGGATTTGACCATAATCCTGCTTGTACCAAGCGTGCCTCGGCAATAGAGATGGCAAAACGCGCTGCTTTTAAATCCTTGTTCTGTTGAATTGCCAGTTGTGTCAGCTCTTTGAGATTCAACGGGGATTTTGCATGTGCTAATACAGGCATTAACAGTGTCAGCCCTATCACAAAATACTTAAAACCCCTTTTCTGATTCATCATGTACATTCTGTCCCTAATATTAATTAAATTAATTTAATTATTTTTCCTATCATGTCAGCTTCTTGCGCAAACGCAAAGCATTGGCAATCACCGACACAGAACTTAATGCCATGGCAGCACCAGCTATCATAGGATTTAGTAATAAGCCTGTAAATGGGAAAAGAACACCTGCCGCGATGGGCACGCCCAGCGCATTGTAAATAAAAGCAAAAAAAAGATTTTGATGGATGTTCTTTACTGTATGCACCGATAATTCATAAGCCTCTACCAGTTTATTTAAATCACCTGCTAATAAGGTAATGCCGGCACTTTCAATTGCTACATCACTTCCGGTTCCCATCGCAATACCAATATTGGCTTTTGCCAAGGCAATGGCATCATTCACCCCATCACCAACCATGGCAACCACATGCCCTTCCTGTTGCAATTGAGCAATCATATTGCTTTTTTCATCGGGCAAGACTTCGGCAATAACCCTTTGAATACCTACTTGTCGAGCTACTGCTTTGGCATTAATGGCATTATCACCGGTGAGCATAATGACTTGTATACCTTTTTTGATAAGCGTGGCGACAGCATCGTGGCTTGACTCTTTAATGCGGTCAGCGACCACAAAAACACCTGCGAACTGCTTATTAACTGTCAAATAAATCAAAGTAGCCCCTTCTTCTTGGGCCTTCAACGCCGCATCAGGAATTTGCTCGGCAGGAACCAAAAGCCACTGTGCATTACCAATGGCAACGCTTTTTCCATCGATTTTTGCTTGAGCGCCTTTTCCTCTAACTGCAATAAAATCCGTAGCTTCTCTTAAAGTAATTTGACGTGTTTGCGCTTCATCACGTAGTGCTTTGGCTAGTGGGTGCTCACTGTGACGCTCAAGAGATGCCGCGAGACTCAAAAGCTCCTGTTCTTGCCAACTAGCAATTGGAATAACTTGGGTTAACGCCGGATGACCTTGGGTCAATGTTCCTGTTTTATCGACAACCAGGGTGTTGATTGTTCTTAATTGCTCCAAAGAAGCAGCGTTTTTAATTAAAATACCGCGTCGTGCGCCTTCTCCTATCCCAACCATAATGGACATGGGGGTTGCAAGACCCAAAGCACAAGGGCATGCAATGATTAATACGGAGATGGCAGCGATTAAGCCATAACTTAAGGAAGGCGAGGGGCCTACTAAAAACCAAACAAGAAACGCAATCAATGCGATTGCTAAAACAATAGGCACAAACCAAGCAGAAACAGCATCTGCCAAGCGTTGAATAGGGGCCTGGCTGCGTTGGGCCTCACTGACTTGGGAGATAATGCGGGCAAGTAACGTGTCTTTGCCTATGTGTGCTGCTTTGATAACAAGGCTTCCTTGTTGATTCAGTGTCCCACCAATCACCGTATTGCCAACTTCTTTGGCGACAGGCATAGGTTCACCTGTGAGCATGGATTCATCCACATCACTTTGACCTTGAATTACTTCTCCATCAACCGGGATTTTTTCACCAGGGCGTACCAGCAATCTATTACCTACCGTTACTTCATCAAGAGAGATGTCCTCCTCATTTTCGCCGTCATTTAATCGATGAGCAATTGTTGGACTTAAATGAAGCAATGCACGAATGGCATCTCCGGTGCGCTCACGCGCTTTTAATTCCAACACTTGGCCTAAAAGCACCAAAGTCGTAATCACTGCTGCAGCTTCAAAATAGACTGGCATCATGCCATCGCCTTGCATATGCAGGGGAAGTAGTTGTGGAAAAAGAACGACTGCCAAGCTATACCCCCAGGCAACACCAGTGCCCAAAGCAATCAGGGTAAACATATTCAGATGATGGGTGCGAAGAGACTGCCATCCTCTTAAAAAGAAAGGCCAACCACAGCCCCAAACCACCAGCGTTGCAAGTATAGCTTGAGTCCATAACGATAGAGACATTGGAATTAATGGGCTTAACCAACGCTCACCCATGCTCAAGAAAATGACTGGAATACTTGCTATAGATGCAATGATAAAACGCCAGAACATATTGTGATACTCGGGATTTCTTTGTTCTGTTATGCTCACCTGCTCTGGCTCCAGCGCCATACCACATAGTGGGCAAGTTCCTGGTTTGTCTTGGCGGATTTGTGGATGCATAGGGCAGGTGTAAATTACATGATCTGATGTTATCTCAAATTGGGACATAGGTGCATGATGATGCTGATGAGCACAACAACTATGCCCTTCTTTGTGGTGTTTAGCATCCTGGTTTTGTGTATTCATCATCCACCTCAGTCGTATTTTTTTAGTAATGCCATAATCTCATCCATTTTTTCCTGACGCGACTCAGAAGTTCCATGGCAGGCGACCTCATTAAGGCAGTTTAAAACATGGCGCTCAAGCACACCCAATTCAATAGTTTTTACTGCATTACGAACAGCGCGTAACTGAGAAAGGATATCCACGCAGTAGCGTTGTTCTTCAATCATCCGCTTAATGCCTTCGAGTTGTCCGGTTACTCTATTAAGTCGAGACAACTCTTCATGATGCTTAGGGTGTTTTGACATATAATTCTCCAATATACCCCTATAGGTATATACCCTTGGTGGGTATATTGTCAAGAAAAATGCACCATTTTTAGTCTGAGGAATAATTATTGACTTCAAACTTTCAATAGGAAATTGGTTTAATTTGGTTCTTGTAATGCTTTCTATTTGTCTTTAATCGAGAAACTTCCCGTCGCACATGGTTATCAAATTTGAATCCTTGCCGCTCCAGGTGATCATGTGCATTATCCGGCAATAACACTTGACCTCTTCCGGTGAGCTGAACCAGATCGCATTTGGACAGGTTTCGCAAGCTGTTGTGATCTTTGGCTGGCGAGCCTTGTCTAATGCTGAAAGAGTTGGGCTTTGTGCTACCCCTTCTCTTTCCAGTGGCTGTTCCAGCAGCCTCATGGCCTCCTGAAGTTCTTCCTCGATGGCTTTGTCGGTTTGCTCTTGATTGATCATGGGATTTCTCCTGTTCAAAATTTAGTTTTTGACGTTGATTTTCCAAATCCAAATCAGCAAAAGTGATTGGCATTTGATATTGAATAACAATCTGCAAGATAATCTTTTTAAATAATGGAGACCCATTCACACAAATACAGTCACCATAGCGCTGCCTTGCCATTTCCAAGGCTCGTTTAAGCGCAGGAATAGACCCGCCTTTAGAAATGATAATTTCCTTTCCATTGTCCCTAATAATACTGTTATCTTTTTTATAAATCTCCGTACCTTCTTTAGTAACCAAGTCGATTTGTCCAAAATTTAAAGAGGAAGAAAAAGAAGGGCCTGATCCTGATATGGTGTAATCATGTTTATTTTTACGATTACGATACCGCATTGCCATTAAAGCATTTTGGTCACCGCCTTGTGCTTTTTGTTTCAGCCAGTCAGCCCAGGTTTTGTTTTGATAAGAATCTAATAACTGACTACGTTCTTTTGCATAATTTTTTCTTATGTTCTCAATCTCATTAAGCAGCGTTTTGTTTATATGTTGATAGAGGTACTTTTTCTGTACTTCAGAAAGGTTCATTAACTTCAAAGCCGCTCGTTTAATTCGTCCTCGCTTTTTCGCCTTTTCAATAAGTTTTGTTTTGGCCTCACGCAACTTTTTAAGCTTGTCTGAAACGAAACTTTTATTGTGTGATTTTTCATGCTGATATTTAGCATAGAGATTGGTGCCAAGTACCTTTTTATTTAATGGTTCATAATGATAAACATTTGATGCAGTTCCATCGTCTTCTGGGTGCGATGGTACGAATGAACCTAGCTTGGATTCGAGATTTTTTTTAGCAAAAATTCTGGAAATTGAACTTGCTTTAACAGTAAGCCCTTGGACATTGCAGAACACAAAACCATTGGCTTTAATTCGAATTATCAACCCATGCTCTGCTAAAATGCGATGAATCTCCTTCCAGCTTCTAGCTGCTTCTATTTTGTCTTTACAGTGGCGCTTCATCCAATTTATCAAGCTTTCAATACCTGAATGGCGCTCCATATCATCTGCAAGATTTTCCGAACGATTTTTCCGAGTTTGATGATTGGTTCTTTGAAGACCCAATTCAATTTCGAGCTGGGTTGCAACGTCAGCAAAGGTCTTATATGCCCTGTAAGGTTCAATCATATTAAAGGTTTGAGGATTAATTTTATTAATCGCAACATGGATATGAAGATTGTCTGTATCATGATGAACAACTGAAATTCTTTGATGTTCTTTAAATCCAATCGACATTGCCACTCTATCTTCAATTTCCCGTAAAACTTGAGGGGAAGGGTTTTCACCTGGGGCGAAAGAAATAAGCATATGATAGGTTTTATCCCCAGTGGCTCTTTGGTTTTTAGCTTGTGTTGCTAATACTTCCTGAACAGCCCATATAGGATCGAGGCTATTACAGTTTGATAATCTGACTTTACCCACTCGCTCCTGTTTGTTTTGTTGATTACACAGGTATTGAACAAGGACGGAAAAACTACTAAGTCTAGTTTTCTTCATAGGTATATGGCGAATAATCATATTTTTTTCACCACAGCCAACATTGCATCCTGAGTGGTTTGAATACGATTTAATAATGTTTTTACTGTTTGGAGGTCAAAATGCGCAACGCGTTTATCTTGAGTCAACCATAGTTTTAACAGTCCACCAAGACGTCCTAAGTCCCCATTAATTTTGGCTAGCTGCAATATATGATCTTTATCAACACTACTTTGAATTTGATAACCAAGACTTATCCGTCTTAAGTACTCGGCAATTGAAAGACCGGCGGTGGCTGCATTCGATTTAATTTGAATTTCTTCGGAAGGCAAAACAGGTACACGAAGATGACGACCATTTTTTCTGGTGGGTGTTCTAAGTTTCTCGTCCATAAGGATGCCGACCTCTTAATTAAGTGGTTATGCAATCCTTTAGGTACTGATTAATTGTTTTCTTTTTGATCTCAAAAAGCAAGATTACTGTTGAGCACCGAAGGTGCGAATAAGGCGTGTGAAGTTTGGTAGCCAGCTTGCTGGTTAGCTAACTTCACCTATCTTGCCCTGCGTTTTGAGTTCATCTCTTTGAATATTAGCAGGTTATTTTTAGTTACTTCAAGGTAATTTTGCGTTATTTTGGAAAATTTTACTTAAAATTACAGATAATAACCTATAATTACACATAATCACCTAAATAGGAAATTTGTGGGAAGGATAATTACGCCAAAAGGAATAAAAATTACTGTTTTACTTGCAGGGTATAAAAATTTCCAATAGGATTTAACTGGTTAACAAAAAAGATGGCATTAAATGGGAAACTCACTCAGCGAACGGATTGCAAAGAACCAACGAAACAATACTGTTTCTGATAACTCCAAAAATAAAGTTGCCTTCCTAGCACTTAAAGACGACATTGAATCAGCGCTCAAAGACGGCTGGTCAAAGAAAGCAATCTGGGAAACTTTAACGCTAGAAGAAAAAATATCGTTTTCGTATAAAACCTTTTGCCTTTACGTTTCACGATTGATTAACACCCCAAATGCACAGGAAAAACTCAGGGAAGATAAACAGAGAGAAGTAAAGCCTAAAAATGAAATCAAAGGCTTTACTTACAATCCAGTACCCAACCCGGAGGAACTTTTCTGATGTCAAAAATACATATGACCATGCAAGGGAAAGGTGGCGTAGGAAAATCGTTTGTTTCTGCAACCACTGCACAGTACAAGTATCATAAGGGAAATACCCCTATCTGTATTGATACCGATCCAATTAATTCAACTTTCCACGGCTTTAAAGCGCTTAACGTAAAGCGACTCCATATTATGGAAGGAGATGAAATTAACTCCCGCCATTTCGACAATCTTATTGAGCTAATTTCTTCGACTGAAGAAGATGCAGTCATTGACAATGGCGCAAGCTCTTTCGTACCACTATCCTATTACCTGACCAGTAACCAGGTTCCTTCGTTATTACATGATATGGGTAATCAGCTAATAATACACACGGTGATAACCGGAGGGCAGGCTTTAGCTGATACCACCAATGGATTTGCGCAATTAATCACTCAATTTCCAGAAGAAGTTAATTTTGTAGTTTGGTTAAATCCTTACTGGGGTGCAATCAAGCATGAAGATAAATCATTTGAGCAAATGAAAGTTTATCGAGAAAACAAAGACCGAATAGCGGCAATCATCAACATCCCTGACTTAAAAGAAGAAACCTTTGGTCATGACCTATCAAATATGCTTCAACAAAAAATCACCTTTAATGAGGCAATCAACTCCCCTGAACGAAATATTATGACCAGGCAACGGTTAAAGCTTATACGCGATCAACTGTTTGGTGAGATAGATAACGCCAAGGTGATCTAATGTCAGATAAATTTAATGAAACCATTCAAGACATTGCTGTCAGGCATGGGGTGATTTTGGGTAAAGATGATCCGATCTTAATCCTTCAGACCATGAACGATAGGCTGCTTGTAGAAAACCGAAAGACCCAACAGGAGATGCTAGCTCAGTTCAGAGAGGAAATGGAGAACATTTCCTCTCAGTGGATGGATGACGCCAAGGAAAAAGCGGAAAAAATTCTCAATACAGCATTGGCCAGCAGTAAAGAGGCTATGGCCAGATTGATGCAGGAATCGACCAACGAAGCAGTTCGTGCTATGAAAAAAATGATATCTGATTCACTGGCTGAGGCTCAGGATCTGGCGCACCAAACTCGGAAATTTAGTCGGGTTGCATTGGCTTCATCGGCAGCAATTTTGATTGGATCCTGTATGTTTATTTTTCTCTTTCTTCACTAACGTTTTTGAATTAAACAAAACTATCTTTTACTCAACAATTTTTATACCAGCGGAATAGGTCTCTAATGAAAACCGACCATCTTCCACAATCAAAATGGCATGCCCATCTTGAACATCTGGCAGATTGATATTCCACATTTTTTTAAACCAAAAATCTTTCCGTGGGATCATCTGTTTAATAAGTTCATAAGCCAGTATCGCTTCCTCAGAAAGATAACCCTTTTGATTTTGCTCTTCAATAAAATCGATATCTGCCTCCAGCCAATCCATCGCTTCATTCATTTCATGAACGGTAAATTGGTTCCAAATGCAGGTAAAGGGTGCTCCCATATGCCCGCTAATCCAGAAATTTGGCATGAAATGCATCATTAAACGAACAAGCAGTGGTTCTTTACCTGGGCTGACATGAGATACAAAAATAGAGGGCTTCCCTTTATTTTTAATCTGTTTATATAGAGCACCAAATTGATGTAAAGTCGACCAAACTTTTCCACCATTACCCGCAATTGACTGACCAAACAATTTGTTATTTGCCAAAAAATTGCCGCCCAAACCATAAAGAGAAAATTCAAGCTTGTCTGCTTGATGAAATTGATAAAAATGATTTTCATCTAACAGGTGGAGATTATATATCTGCAAATCTGTTTTAAGCTGTTTCAATACTTGTACATCTTCATGGTTGCCCCACACGGCATAGACAGGGCTCACAAATTGCTTTTTTCCTGAAATATAGTCAGGGAAATCACCTAACAATCGATGCGCTTTCACAATCTCAATCAGTGTTTCGCGTTTGGTCTGTTTATCAACGTTATATTGCCGCCAGACTGGAGAATGTGTTACCAGTAAACGCAATTCTCGAGGGCTAAGCCGATAGATACTCTGCTCATCATAAAAGCCAAAATCACCAGCGTGAATCACAAAATCAGCCGCTGTTTGGACAGCCATTTCATTGATGAAATCCAGGTTACCATGAGTATCGCTGATTAATAGAATTCTTCGCATACAGTATTTTTTAATTGAGCCATTGAAAGGAGATATACTTCCAGCACCCATAACTATAAGTTAAATCCATCAACTTAAACAGTGAATGATTGCCATTGGTGCAACTCAACTGATTTTAAGTTCTAAAATTCGTGACATATTTTACGATTTATTAGCAAGTCGAGATCTGGTATGATGCTTACGGCAACAAGGGGACATCAGATGCGCCAAGACTCAAAAATGACATTAAAAAATTTTGTGGAAGAATACACTAAAATCCTGAACATGTATGATTCTGAGCAATTAAAATCCATTTTGATTTCCATGGCAAATGATGTCGATCCAAAGGAAAGAACCACATTCATTACGAAACTTATTCTAAAGCAATCAGTAAAAACAGAATGGATCATGCCAGGCAAAGAGATCCTGGAAGAAATTGACTCTCTCATAGAGGATATTCGTGCTCAATCTGAAGAGGAACCTGATTGGAGTGAATATGATGACGAAGATGATACGCTTGGTGAATTTGCCGAGTTTATTCCTTCACTGCATAAATTGTTTAATGATGCTGAAGCGCTTTTCAATAATGCCGAATATGATAATGCCCAAAAGGCTTATGCAACACTATTTACTATCTTTGAGATTCAAGATGACTATGGACGGGGAATATCTATCCATGATCTAGAAAATTTTGACTTTGATGAAGCGAGTGCAAGATATTTACGCTCAGTCTATTTGTCTGAGAAACCTGGTAATCGTGTTAATGGCCTCTTAAAAGCAATGACGCAATTATCCAATATTGATTATATACATCCCAAATTAGATGATGTTATCAACATCAGCATTGATCCCTTACCAGAATTTAATCTGTTTTTAGAAGAATGGATTCAGGTCATTAAGTCAAAAAAAGAGCCCGAATTTGATGACTGGTATAGAGAAGCTATCTTTTTACTCCAGGGTGTTTCCGGCCTTGAAACCATAGCAAAAAACGAGGGGGTCCAACGCCCCAAAATTTATTTTGATTGGGCTAATGCACTGATTAAAGATAAAAACTATGAAGCAGCATTGGACGCAATACATTACGCACTCGAACAATTACCGAAAAACAAACCAATTCGTGCAGATGTTGGAGAACTGAAAATTATATGTGGTGTAGAACTAAATAACAAAGCAATACAATTTCAAGGACAATGGACTTCGTTTGAATCGAAGCCAGACCTATCAAAATTAATCAATCTATATCATAAAGTTGAGCTATCAAAAAAAACAGCATTGATGCAAGAGGCATCTCTGCTAATTAATCAACATAAACAAAATACAAGTAATTCCATCGAGGGATACTCCAGACCTACAGCATCCTTACAAATGCATGCATATCTGCTGTCTAATCAGCAAGAGCAAGCATTTAAGTTAGCTCAAGAAAACTCTCCTTTGGGATGGAGTAGTGATGAGAATGCACAACCCCTTTTTATAGCATATTGTTTGGTGAGACTAACCAATCAACCAATACATAAATTACCCACATCCATCAAAAATATTTTCACTCAGGCCTTGGATAAAAGTAAAGGGATATGGTTATATGACCAAAAACATCAGGAATTACTTAAAAGGCTGGAGTGTGCTTATGAAACGCTTTTTGCCACTTCCGACCAGATCCCTAATGAAGTCTTTGATTGGTGTTTAAAAATCGCGCAATCCAGAGTCCATGGTATAGTCAGTAATCAGCATAGAAGGGCCTATGATAGAGCAGCACTTTTGACAGCAGCTTGTGCTGCAACATTAAAATATATCAATCCCGGTAAAGCTATCCTGTTTTTTAATGAAATAAAAAATGCATTTCCACGGCATTCTTCATTTCAAGCCGAATTAAGAAAGCATGAGCTTTCACTGTAATGATGCAAATACCGCCAACAAAAGATATAACTGCTCAAATAGTACTGAGTGCAATTGGCATGAATAATTATAACAGGGCTAAGATTAATGGATATTAATCAGATCAAAATACTTGCGACGCAGGGTGAATCACAACAGCTTGAGTATAAAAAATCTACTGCAAATTTGAAGGATATATTACAAACGATTTGTGCTTTTTTGAACGGTGATGGAGGGATCGTTTTAATTGGAGTTGAAGATAATGGCAATTTAGTTGGCCAGGAAGTGTCTGATAAAACAAGGCGTGAAATTGGCGTCGAGATTGCAAAAATAGCGCCATATTCAAATTCTTCTATTGAAATTTTTTATGTGCAATTCTCTGAGCGTAAACAAATCATCGTCTTTCACGTAACAACTGATAGTACAAAGAGACCCTATACTTATAATGGGCGTGCATATATCCGTGTCCAATCGGATACGCTCCTAATGCCGCCAGATTATTATCAGCATCTTACCTTGAATAATGCGCAATTTAAGGACCAATGGGAAGATGAGCCGCTTGCAGACGTAACACTCGATGCCCTCGACGTAGAAGAAATTGTTTCCACCATAAAAGAAGGTGTGCTTAATGGACGCATTCCCGAAGGGTTCGAAACAAAAGATCCGGTAAAGGCACTAAAACACCTTGGGTTACTTCAAGGTGATCAAATTACTCGAGCAGCTCTTATATTATTCGGAAAATCTCCAGAAGTTGTATTTCCCCAGTGTATTTTGCGTCTTGCTCGTTTCAGAGGAACAAACAAGTCTGAGTTTATTGATAATAAGCAGATACAGGGGAATGTGTTCAAATTAATTCAGTCAGCGTTATCCTTCGCGAATCTTCATCTTCCAATTGCCAGTACATTTTCAAAAACTTCAATCAAGCGAGAGGATAAACCGCTATTCCCGATTTCTATTTTGCGAGAAGCAATCACAAACGCGTTATGTCACAGAGATTACAGCTATACTGGGGGTAGCGTCAGTTTTGCAATTTATGATGATCGCCTGGAAATATGGAGCTATGGCTTATTGCCACCAGGATTATCAATAGATGATCTCGGTGAGTTAAATCAATCCATTCCTCGCAATCGTAGAATCGCCAATGTTCTTTATTATCATAAGTTGTTTGAATCATGGGGTCGAGGAATTCGGTTGATCATTGATGGATGCATTGAGGCTGGTCATCCGTCACCTGTTTATTCTGTCAATTCAGGTGGACTTTTGCTGACGATGCCATCGGCATTGGCAACAGCAACTGAAGTCGCTGGGAAGCCAATTGAATATCAAGAGCAAGAACTAACTGCTCGTCAACGAGAAATAATTGCACTGCTTGATAAAACATCGGGGTTATCTACAGCAGAGTTACATAATCAACTATCCTCCCCTCCCACAGAGCGATGGCTTAGAGATGAACTGAATAGATTGAAGGCTGACGGATATGTTGCTTCCATAGGAAGCACAACAAGTAGAAAATGGTATATTAAGAAATAACTTTATCTTCGGAAGTCTTCGGAAGTCTTCGGAAGTCTTCGGAAGCGAAATAATAACCCGAAAAATTGACTGTGGGGATTTTGCGTATTTGGGTACGACACTGTTATACATTATACGACATTTGTAGTGGTTTTCTGCGGTAAAATTGATAATAAAATCAATTGCTTATATTGGGATTGCAGGGCTCATAATCCGTTGGTCCTAGGTTCAAGTCCTAGTGGGCCCACCAATAAAAGTCTTAAAAATCAACAAGTTACACTTGATACCAATAATCCCTCAAAACCCGCTTCGGGAGATCTTCGGGACCTGCGTGCAAATCTAAAGTGAAATTACATCTACACTCTGATTTACTACCTTCTTAGTTTTAAAATTTGCGTTCCGCAATAAAGTTAATACAACCCCACTTTTTTGTTTCTCGCAAACTCTATTAGCTGCCTCAAATAAGTTTTGTAACTCAGCCGATGAATAGTGCGTGGTGATTCGTCCAGAACGATGTCCTAGTAAATCTTGCCTATCTTCAAAACTTACCCCGGCCGCGCGTAAACGCCGACCAAAGGTATGTTTTAAGTCATGCACCCGCACCTCAGACAGCCCCGCTTTTACTCTGGCATTACGCCAACCTGTGGACAAAATACGGGCTAAAGGTCTCCCTTTAAAGCTGAACACATGGGTTGGGTGCTTCCCACGTTCAGCATTTACAACTGATCTAGCTGTATCATTACAGATAACCAGTCGCTCCTCACCGTTTTTGACCAACTCTGCTGGTATGATAAACACCATTATATGGGGCATTTGAGGAATTTTAATTTCCCATTCCCAACGTAACCCACATATCTCCTGATCCCGACATCCTGTGTTAACAGCAAACAACGCCATTTTTTTCAGGTGCGACGGCAACTCATTGAAGAGGCGGTGTTGTTCTTCCCAGTTTAGTGGGTAAGGTTTACGTAAATCATGCTCTGGTAAAAGCTTAATTTTGGGTGCCGTAGCCAACCAAGTTAAACCAAACTCATCCATCCATTCACTTGATGCCAGGTTAAGGATTCGGCGAACCACCTTTAAGCCATGGTTAATCGTTCGAGTCGATACCCCATCCTCTTTCCTGCCTTCAATGAAGGTTTGTAACGAGCCAATATGGATAGATTCTAACGGCAAATCACCGATGTACTTCACTAGCTCTCGTAAACGCCCTGCATCGTCATCCAGGCTGCGTTTATGCTGATTTTCCAGCAGAAACTTGGTTGCAGCCTCCAAAAAACTTCGCTTTGGCCTAACTCCATATACTGTTGCTTGGCGAATTTCATCAATTCGTCTTGCTAGATATTTTTCGGCTTCTTCGAGGTCGCCAGTACCAGTGCTTTCGCAAAGTCTGTATCCAAAGATTTTTTTGTCAATTTGCCAGTGACTACCTTTTTTGTAGATCCCTGGTATTCGTTTTCGTCCCATATGTCCAAACTCCTTCGCTTGGATGCCGCGGGTCGATCACTACAAAGCAGATGATCGTCTACCCAGGCGTCCAAATCAAGTCTATCGAAAGCAATACCCTGGGATCCGATTGCTATTTCTCGTATTCTGGGGCGTACATCTTGATTAAACCGGTGCCTATCCATCCCTAAATAAGACGGTGCATCTCTTAATCGAACTAATCTTGGAAGTAACATAACGTTAGACATGCTAATACTCCTTTATTGCGTTGGTATTTAATTAACATCCAATGCAGCTACACATTTCGTGTATAATATTAAACGTTTCGAGCAAAACAAATACCCGTATTTTCTACGCTTCCTAAGGTAAGTGAGGTTGTGATACCCTACACCCACAATTGTACAAACTATAATCATTTATGAAATCAATATGTGTTTATCTGGGAGCAAAACCAGGAAAAGGCGAGTACTTAAATGAGGCTGCTATTAAACTTGGACAGTTAATAGCTAAGAAAAAAATCCGGCTTATATATGGTGGTTCTAGCCATGGCCTGATGGGTATATTGGCTAATGAGGTTCTTGCTTACGGGGGGCAAGTTACCGGAATTATGCCTAAATCTATTTTGGAAATTGAGAAACCTCTCAGTACTATCGATGAATTAATCATTACTGATACCATGCAAGAACGAAAACAGCTGCTCCAACAGCACGCTGATGCATTTATAGTAATGCCAGGTGGGTTGGGAACTCTAGAAGAAGCATTTGAGACATGGAATGCTATCAAAATCGGCCTTTTTCAAAAACCAATTGGTTTTCTAAATTTAAATCATTTTTATGATGGCCTTTTTTCATTTATGACAGGATGTGAACAAGAAGGATTTATTACATCCAAACAGCTAAACATCCCGTTAATTGAATCTAACCCTGAAAAGCTATTAGATGGCATGAACAAATTAATCATCCCTAATACAGAAGTAACTACAGCTTAAGCAAGGGAATAAATAATTCAAAAAGTAGGAGTCGCCATGAATGGAATAAATTTGGCAAACCATTTTGCCCTAGAAAGCAGCAATCAAGTCAAGGAAGTATGTGACTCAATATTAAACCCCATCGGCATTACTTATTTCAATTATATCAAAATATATAATCATGATTGCTCACGGGAAATGCTAACAAACAGGCCCGAATGGACAGATCATTTTTATAAAAATGCACTTTATAATTCTGTCGGAGCAATAGATATTGAGCATCTTATACCTAAAGGCTATTTTCTATGGTCAGAGATGGATGCAAAAGATGCTGTATATCAACAAGGTAGAGAATTTTTCAATATTGATAATGGAATTAGCTTTGTCGTAAAACGAAATGATACGACCTTGCTATATATTTTTGCAGCAGACCGCGATAATAATACCATTAATAATTTTTATGCTGGAAATATCGATTTATTACAACGATTCATTCATTACTTTACCAATCAAGCTCAACCATTAATTAAAGAAGCTGCCAAAAATCGTGTTTATCTTTCCACCCCACAGGAAATCAATTTGGAACGGGTAAACAATATCATTCTAACTGACTCATTAAGAAATGAATTTCTCAAAAAAACAGAAGTTGCAAGATATTATCTATTGAATGAATCTGACAGCTTGTATTTAACAAAAAAACAGGCCGATTATGCATCGCTCTTTATCAAAGGATTGTCCGCAAAACAAATAGCAAGGAAAATGGATGTTTCATTCAGAACAGTGGAAGGCCATCTTCAAGATATAAAAGTCAAAATCCAAGAAACCCTGGGTCAAGCGTTGACCAAAGAGCAGCTATTAAAAATTTTACGTGCAGCGAATCTCTATTAGGAAAATGCCAGGTATTTTATACGTATTATTTTTTATCCCCAATGCATTAATATAACGATATGGAAAATATTGCACTTATCTAAAGAAAAAATGCCTATTAGTCTTATAAGGCTTAGTTGTTTTTTAGGAGTTAGGAATGGGATGCGTTGTTGAGTTAGATAGCCCCAAAATTCGTTTTGATTTCATGCAGAATCGTTTAAAACAAAAAACTTTAATTGATGCCCTACTTCGTTACAGTAAGCTTGATCTTAATAATGTGGCTCAAGTTCTTGATATTAACCCCCAAAAACTGATGAATGTTTATCTTGGTGAAGAATATTTTGAAAAAGAGTCTGCAGAAGAGCTTGGCCGGTTATTTTTAATTTTTTTTAGTGAATAAATTTAAAAGCGTTTCAAAGAAGCCTCTTATCAACAATAAACCACAGGTATAATTTATGCACAGTCTATTTAGATTCATTTTGATAACCATTTCATGGTGTGCGCTGACTATCGAGCCAGCATCATCCGCCACCCCATTTATAATTGATACAGACATGGGTGTAGATGACGTGATCGCCATTATGTATTTATTAAAAAATCCTGCTGTTGATGTCAAAGCCATCACTATTGCGGCTGACGGTAATGCACATTGCATGCCTGCCCTCCAAAATGCTTTGGGCTTACTAAAATTGTCAAAGAATACTCTCATTCCTGTTGCATGCGGTCAAAGCAAACCGTTAAAAGGAAATCACCGTTTCCCAAAACAGATCTTGCTTGAATCTGATACACTGGCAGGAACATCCTCTTTGCTCCCATTTGTGAATCCCAAAAGAAATCAACATGCAGTAAATCTTATACGTCAAACTTTACTGAAATCATCAGAGCCAATTTCAATTTTATCGATTGGACCTGTAACAAACATAGCACAGGCCGTAAGAACATTTCCTGAAATTAAACGTCGAATCAAACGAATCTATATCATGGGTGGAGCATTTAAGGTGCCAGGCAATATAAATATTGTTGATCCAACAATTAATAATAAGTCTGCCGAATGGAACATTTTTATTGATCCCTATGCTGCTGATTTTATAATCAAACAAAATATTCCTACTACCTTTATTCCGCTTGATGTAACTAATCAACTCCCAATAGATATCAAATTTTTTAGAACATTGGAAAAGAATCGCAGATCAATTGAAGCAAATTATATTTACTCAATATTTCTCAGTAATATCAAAATGATTAATAATAAAAGTTGGTATTTTTGGGATCCTCTAGCCGCCATTATTGCTGTCAATCCTAAGATAGCAACTTATGAAAAAAAGAAAATTACGATTCTCCAAACCCCTGAAACGATATCAGGCAGAACACTCCTTGATCCCAAAAATGGAGATTATGTTGAAATCGTCACACATGTTAATTCAACTGAATTTATAAATAGACTACAAGCGACTCTAAATGTCAGTCGTTAAATTAATTACCTCATAGATGTAGATGGACCGTAACGTTTAATTAACCTTTTAATTAAACGCTTACGGTCTTCTCATGCTTGCAGATGCATCTAACGACTCTTCAGCCTTTTGTCTAAATGCCTCCATTGATCTGTCTAATCGTTTTTTATCAACTACTGTTGCGGCAACTGTATCTGCTGCTGCACCAGAGCTTGAGCTTCGCTCAAAGACTAAATATTTACTTGCGTCGAATATGCTAAACATACCTACCTTTGGAACAGCTGCAATAACTTGTATATGTTGACCATCTTCGGTTTCCATTAGTTTACGGCTTATCGCATCAATAGTTTCGTGGTTATCTCTTTGGACGGCATCATAAAGCAGCAGAGCTTTTGTCTATGATTTACATTAGAATTTTATTTTGTACTATAATTACCCATAACAATTACTAAGGAACTTAATTATGCCCACCACGCCAATAAAATCTACTAAGATCCACACTACAGATGAAGAAAATTTTCAAGCCCTCTGTAGAGCATATCAAGCTTATTTAGCTAATTTATTGTCGCAAGGTAAAATATCTCCTCAAGAAAAAACTGATTATGAGGAAAATGCTACGTCTAAATCAGTGTTACATTTTAAAAGCCAAAGTGATGTAGACGCTTTTTTTACAGAACAAGCAAAAATGAAACTTCAGTTCTTAGCAGTTCCTCAAGATGCGCATGGCAATCCGACGGGGGAGTATTTATTTGCAAATGGTGATGGTACCTTATACAAAGGTAAATTTAGCCCAGAAACAATAAACGCACTAAAAAGTGCCATTGAAGAGCTTGAAATATCCCCCGAAGACTTAGTAGCAGCGATAGACAAATCATTGAGAAAGGGAGATGAATCAGGACTCCTTGCCGCATTACAAGGACTAAAAGATGAGCAAAGCAGTGGATTTCATCCCTAATCTATCAAAATCAGAAGGAATGTTTTCGCATTACCTGAGGGTCAGCTGAATTACCTTGATTTTCTCTAAAAAATTAATTTATTAAGAATAATATAGACAAGAAATAGCATAATTTTTGGATAGAGCATTAATAATAAATTGTTAATATTGTTTTGCTATAATTAATTACTATTGGTTAATTAATTAGGCAATTTTCTGTGAGTTTATTTAATTGTATTGATGATTTAGGTTATCGATTGGAATCTCTGCGTAACAAACGTCCGCCATGGTATTTATTTGGTGAAAAACGGGAGCAGTTTAATCCATCAATTGCACAAGAAATAGCGTTTCTTTCCTTATTAAAATCATCGTTTGAAGCAAGAACAGAGCGTAATGATTACGCAGGATTTGATAAAGAAATAGCTTTGATTGACGATTATGAAAAAAACTCAAATAAAACTTTTTTAACTTATTTAACTTTAGTTCTTATAAAATATGAGCTTAGAACGATAGCTGCAAAATTTGAGTCAAAAACAACCCTTAAAAAAGAAGATATCCCCCCCAGTAGCTCGCCCTATGTAAAACAGACTATACCAGCGCGTATTACCAATGAAAGTTACAAAAAATTTCAGCAAGAACCCTATCTGGTTATTTCAATAAACCAGGAAGAAGAGCATCTTGGCTTGTCTAAAGGATATTGCTATGGATTTACCTTGGCAATGGTTGATTCTGAGCTTAGTCCTTATAAAAAGGTACAAACAGGCGTTCATCTTAATCGACAAATTCACGACTATCAAAGATTTTTTCCTGATAGAAATAAAGATCAAGGTAGGATAAAACGAACGCGATTGACACGCGAGTATTTCTGCCCTGATTTTGAAAAACAAGCCGAAGAAATTTATGCTCTTGCGAAGAAAAATAAGGGGAAAGAACTGTGTTTAGTTCGTCGAGGTTCTATAGGTTCCCACGCCTCTTATGTCAGTATGCAAAATGACGGATGCATACGATTTGCTGATGCAAACCATGGGGCTTACTTGTTTAAAACTAAAGCGGAATTCAATGAATTTTATCAAGCAGAATCTAAAATTAATAAAGCAGGAGGATTATATTTCAAATTTTACAGTATCGAAGAGTTACGTGAGGATAGAAATCTTCAATTGAAAGAGTCCATATCATCAGAAGGAAAAATACGTTCTTTGCTCACCGGTACCAAATATGCTGATAGCGCTATAGGCGCACAAATACCTTTGCACGTTAATTGTTTCTTAGGTGCCGCTGTGGGAGCAGGAATTGGTGCAATAATCGGAAGTATTGTCCCAGTGGTGGGTACTGCTATAGGCGCAGCAGCGGGTTGTGTTTTGGGATTTTCGATTGCAGCTTTATTGAGTATATTAGCCATAAAAAATGGTCACAGGGGTTTATTAGGCGTTCCTCATTATTTACTCGAGCGTTGGCACCACCATTTTAAAGTACCATTGTCAGAAATAGAGCCTGGATTACAACAAACGAATATTGTAGAAGCTACCCATGATACCGCTGATTCATCAACGGCTAAGATAATTAGGGCTATACCCATTGATTCGCTGTCAAGTCTTCGGTCTGGGGAAAAACCAGACGAGGACGATGGTTGCATTGATAAGAAGGCAGCACTTATTCCTCCTGCTACTCCCATACAAACAGCTACTGAGGTAATATCATTAGAAGAATTAGAACCTGGGCAACACAAGCCAAAAATATAAATTTAGGGTACTAAAAAACCCCTGGCCCACACTCCATATATGTATTACTCGTCAGCGCAATGCAGCCTCTGAAAATATTTTTTTCATTTTTAAGAAAAACATTTAAAAAATTTACGACATAGAGATTAAGAGCCTTTGTTATTTGATATCCATTTCCTTTACCAAGATTATTTCCAAAACCCTGATGATAAGCATGAATCATTTTTTTAATTGGAGTAAGTTGGGATTCAGTTAATGGTGTTAACGGCAATTGATCCAGCGCCATTTGAAGACCAGGAATTATTTCAAGATCGATTTTTGTAGCCTTCTTTCCTGGCTCATAATACACAAGGCTCCATGAGTTTGCTCTCTTTTCAATTAAATACAAAGGTCGTTTAGCATCTCTTAATTTAGGATCTGGTTCTGAGCTGGTTTTAATTACTACGTCTTCACCCTTCGCTAGTTTTGAATGATTATATTTCATAGCTGCTTGATATGCGGGTAGGTATTGTAATGTTGATAAGTCAGTAAAATTCATATGGTAACTATAATGCTTATTACCAGCTGATGGCGATAAGATAACTAGATATCCATTTTTACCTAAGTGATATTGAAGGGGTAGCCAATTAAAAGCCGACCGCCAATAAGCAGAAATAATATGCATACACGGCATCATAAAATTTCTAGGTTGGTATGATCCCATATGAACCTCCATATCAAGCGTCAACAAGGCCTGAAACCATCCTTCATTCTGATTAACAACATTTGCTATCGCTCTTCCGCCAAAGGAATGGCCTAATGCTCCAATGTGTTTTAAATCCATTGATTTGAACACAGGATCTTGAGATGGTTCATGAATTTTCTTATACACAAATGAAATATCTTGCTCTAAGACTGGAAGAGTTATTTTTGATACAACATCCCAATTTTGCGTCTCAACGGTGCTTGCTACCGTATTATTGGGCAAGAGAATATCCCCATTTATAAATACAGAATTAATTCCAACGACAATGTAACCATGACTCACCAGCTCGGTAATCGTGTTTTCATATAACTGAATCTGCCCCCCTGTACCAGAACTAAAGAGTACAACAGGAAATTGTTTATTTTTAACAACGGGGGCATTCTCTATCGTATAGCTTGTCAGTTGCCCTAGTTGTTCCACATCTTCTCGTTTCATGATAGGTGTTGTTTTCAGAATATTTTGTTCTACAGCGACAAGAGGGCGATAGTATGGTGTTCCAGAACTGGTATTAAATGTGGTTGGATAATAAACTCTAATCATTAATTCATGACAATATTTCTTATTACCAGACCTAAAGTTTTTCTGATTTGCTTTAGAAAAATTGGGATCGGGACAAATGGTATTATTAACCCAATGGATCTCTTTAAAAGCAACATTGTATTGACCGGTTGATTTTAATAAGTAATCCGTTATTGGTTGACTGGCCGCAGCCAGGTGACTAAATAATATGCAAAACAGGCAGGCATTCTTTAGTATTTTTATAGTTATTCTTTTCTTTGAGCAACAATCATCCTTCATATTGAGCAATCCATACCAAATGATGCTCTTGATCATTTTCTCGTAACAAGATTTTGAAGCCATTTTCCTTTAGGTATTTTTCATATAATTGAGGATCAAGACTATAAAATGCAAGCTCTTGGTTGAGCATGTCACTGCTTTTGTGGTCATAATCTTGATCGCCCGTTGTAAACTCTAGGAATCCACCCGGTTTTATCCACGTTGCAAATCGAGAAATCATGTGGGCATGATCTTGTTTTGGGATGTGGAACAGACACCACCATTCGAGCAGTGCATCATATTTATTATTCAGAATTACTGTGCGAATATCGCCATAAACAGTATGCAATCCGGGACATTTTAATTTTGCAATATTTAAAAGCTCTTTTGATCCATCAACTCCAGTAACTTGAAAACCATGTTCAATTAAATAAGCTGCGATTGGATAACCTGAGCCACATCCAATATCAAGAATATGGGCATTTGGCCGCAAATAAGACATCAATAAATCTAAATATTTCTGTTCTAAATAGAATGAATCTCTCATTTTTGCAAACTCAGCTGCAATCAGATCATATTTTTTACCTTGATTATCTTCGGCCATCTTTCTCTCATGCTATTCTGTGTTTTAGCAGCTTTTATATAAGCCGCTCCCAAGGAGTTAAACCATCGATTTGTGTGCCTGCCTCGGTTCGTATTAAGTGAACTGGTTTATTTCCAGACAGTTTTTCTATCCTCATTGCAAGATCTAGCGAATGTGTAGTCACCCATAATTGAGAGTATTGAGAAGCTACTGCTATTAATTCAGCAAGCGGTTGCATTAGCTCAGGATGCAAACTTGTTTCAGGCTCATTCAAAGCAAGCAAGGCCGCAGGCCTTGGACTTAATAACGCCGCAATCAAACATAAATACCGCAACGTTCCATCCGAAAGTTCTCTGGCTTCCAGCGGCCGTAAAATACCTGACATTTGTAACTGAATGTCAAAACGCGTTTTACTATCAACGTTGATTATTAATTTTGAACCTGGAAAGGCTCTACTTACCGCCTCACTCAGCAGCTCGTGGTTACCTATTTCAATGATAGTTTGCAAGGCCGCTGCAAGATTATAACCATCATTACTTAAAACTTCAGTTCGAGTTCCAATTTGCGGACTTCTTATAGGCGACTCATGGTCTGTTCGGAAATGATGATAAAATCGCCATTTTTTTATTTCCTGACTTAAGGCAAATAGCTCAGGATATAAGTGGGGATCTTGTAATTGTGATAAAACAGACTCTGATTGTGATAGACCAACAGGATATGAGACGCGTTGGCCATCTTGATTAGTCATCCACGCGCTAGTTCCCTGTCTTTCAAGTATT
>JAGVKL010000066.1 GCA_020050595.1 Legionellales bacterium | reverse complement strand
TCATTCATTCATTCTCCTGCTTGTCCGGAAAAAATTAAACGGCTTTTCTTCTCAGCTACTAGAGGCCATATCATAAATTTGTTCTCTGAAGAGAGAAGTAAAACTTCTTCCCTTATCGGCGACTATTTTAGTTTTATTGTTCCTTGCCTAACATTAGATGAAAAAATTGCATTATTCAATCAGACAGATAAGTATGGTAGGAATGTCTTGATGTTAGGTGTTAACATTCAACCCAGCGCTATATCTAGTATTCTTGACGTTTTCGAAAGTTTGCCTAAGGAAAAGAAAAGAGAAGTCATTTTGCATGTTGATAAATTTAAACGCAATATTTTAATGTGTCCCCCTCCTAAGCAGCATCGCTCATCCACTTGTATCTCCGCTATCCTTGAGAAGCTAGAGCCTATATTAAGTAAAGAAGAGATGCGCTCTTTTTTGATGGAAACTGATGATAAGGATGCTAATTGCTTAATGAGTCAAGTTTCCTATTGTGATAACGCAGCTACCGTACGTGCCCTTCTTGAGGGGCTTGAGCGTTTATTGGATAAAAAAGATATAGAATCTATTTTAAAAAAAACCGATACAGAAGGTAAGAATGCTTTATTAATAGCCTGTGAAGAGACAGGAATGGCTTTTGCTACCCCTTCTATTCTGGATACTATAGGGCGTTTATTTCATGACACAGAAGTAAGTGGAGACCGAGAAGAAGAGCATCTTTTAATGCGGGCTGAAGACATCGGTACCGCTTTAAAACAAGTTAATAGATGGGATGAAAATAGCTTAATGGTAGCTATCCGGAATGGATCTCCCCACGCGTCAGCAATTTTAGCAGCTATTGAGCAGTTGGATGATGAAGATAAAAGAGCTATTTTTAAACAAACTAATAAAAGCGGTGAAAATATTTTAATGTTGGCGGCCTCTCATCACCCCACTATGGTGCCCGTTATCCTCACTGCCATCGATCGATTATTTGATGAAGATAGTAAAATAGCGCTGTTAAAAAAGACAGATGTTGAAGGCTGTAACGCCTTAATGATTGCCGCTAGCGGCAAGCCTGATAGTGTTCCTCCTATTCTTCGTGCAATTAGAAATTTATCTAAGGACGAAGACAAAAGGTTTGTTTTATTAGAGCAATCTGATAAACAAGGTAGGAATGCTTTAATGCTTGGTTCATGCATCAAAAGCGCTCAGCATTTTCTTAAAACGCTCTATCTCTTAACCGATGAAGAGCGTTCTCAGTTTTTAAATAAAAAAATGTGGAATGGAAAAACTATAAAATATAATACAGTGCACTTCAATCCGCAGGCAAAAGTTCATTTTAAAAAAGAAGCATTATCCTTTCAGCTTGGCTTGCTTATCAAAGAATTAGAACAGCAAATAGGGCAATATGAAAAAACGGATCCAACGTATTATTCGCAGCTTTGCCAAATGAGCCAAGCTATAAAAACAAGTTTTCACCATTATCAACGGCACTCTGAGCAAGACGATGCGGCAGCTAAGACCTTAGCGCAAACCTGCAAGACAGCAATGGGAGGCGTCAATCATAGGCGCGGATTCCCAAGAGATATTCAGTCTATTTTAATGGGGATAATGCATATAGTAGGTGTTCTGCTCTTGATAGGAATACCGCGAGCGATGCAGCGGCATCATCAAACGAATAAGAGTGTCTTTTTCACAACTTCAGTGGAGCGGCTGACGGATAGAATTGAAACGAATATGGCCGCGCTTTCTAAACTCGGATAGAGAAAGGTGCAATTAAAAGTGTAGGTCGACGCCCCGCGGCTTGACCGCGGGATGTCACAATAGGTAGAGATGTATAACCTACATTTTCAATTGCACCCGATAGCGAATTAACCTGTAGCCTTGATGGGTAATTTTCACTACAATGCTATTTTACTTCAAGTTAATTTAAGCATGTTTAAACCTTTACCATTCTTTATCGGACTACGTTATACGCGGGCTAAAAAGAGAAATCATTTTGTTTCTTTTATTTCCCTAAGCTCTATGCTGGGTATTGGCATGGGGGTGATGGTGCTTATTACCGTGCTTTCGGTGATGAATGGATTTGATGAAGAAATTCATAAACGTTTTTTTGGTATGGCGCCTGAGATAACCGTCAGTGGTATGAATGGCAAAATGAGTGATTGGCGTGAATTGGAAGAAAAGTTAAAAGTCACTCCTGGCGTAAAAGCGGTTGCTCCTTATGTGGGTGGACAAGGATTATTAACCCATGAAGGGCAGGTGTTGCCCATTGTATTGACGGGGATTTTGCCAGAGCAAGAGCAACATGTAACGCATTTAAAGGATAAGCTTTTAATTGGGGACATTAATGGTTTAGAGCACTTTGGGATCATTTTAGGCCGTGGATTGGCTATGAATCTAGGAGTGGTGGTAGGCGATAAAGTCACTATTATGATTCCCCAAGCAACCATTACGCCTGCAGGCATGGTACCTCGCTTTAAACGATTTACCGTAAAAGGCGTTTTTTCCGCGGGGACGGGGTTTAATTTTGATACTAAATTAGCGTTCATTAATTTAAATGATGCACAGAAACTCATGCAAATGGGGGATGATGTTTCAGGGTTGAAAATGAAAATCAATAATGTTTATCAAGCCCCTCAAATGTCCGAAGCATTAGCTCGCAAGTTAGGTGAAAATTATGAAGTAGGCAATTGGACTCAACAATTTGGCGCATTTTTCCAAGCGGTTAAAATGGAAAAGACCATGATGTTTCTTATTTTATTGCTCATTATTGCCGTCGCTGCATTTAATCTGGTTTCGTCTTTAGTCATGGTGGTTAATGATAAACAAGCTGAAATTGCTATTTTACGGACTATAGGAGCTACACCTTCCATCATTTTATGGATTTTTATTGTACAAGGAATGATGGTTGGGGTAGTCGGTACCTTGCTAGGCTTGATCGGTGGTTTGTTATTAGCCAGTAATGCCACGACTATTGTGAATAGTTTGCAAAGCCTCTTCGATGTACATATTTTGTCATCTAATATTTATTTTGTGGATTATTTACCGTCTAAAATCCTTTGGAGTGATTTATGGCTCGTTTGCGCTATGGCGTTATTAATGAGCTTCGTCGCTACGATCTATCCTGCATGGCGGGCCTCAAAAACGATCATTGCAGAGGCTTTGCATTATGAATAAAAGTATTGTTAGTGCGACCAAGCTTCGTAAATCATTCAATGATGGCACTATGTTGGTTGATGTGCTCAAGGGGATTGATATTGCTATCAAAGCGGGGGATAGAGTAGCGATTGTTGGGCCCTCTGGCTCGGGTAAAAGTACGCTGCTTCATTTATTAGGCGGGTTAGATAAACCTACGGCTGGCCAGGTTTTTCAGCAAGGGGTCGATTGGCAAACCTTGAGTGAAAAGCAGCGCTGCCAACTACGGAATAAAGAATTAGGCTTCATTTATCAATTCCATCACTTGCTGCCAGAATTTACCGCCCTTGAAAATGTAGCAATGCCTTTATTACTAGCAAACATAGATATAAAAGATGCTCAAGTACAGGCCGAAAAAATATTAAAAGCCGTAGGGCTTGGCGCAAGGATAGAGCACAAGCCCTCCCAATTGTCAGGTGGAGAGCGTCAACGAGTCGCTATTGCACGAGCGTTGGTGCACAAGCCTAAATGTGTTTTTGCTGATGAGCCGACAGGGAATTTAGATCATGCAACGGCCGTTAAAATTTTTGAGCTTATGCTGGAATTGAATGAGAAATCTAATACCGCATTGGTCATTGTCACGCATGATCGGCAATTAGCCGAGCGTATGGATAATGTTCTCTTATTGCAAGAAGGTTATTTAATTGAAAATAACCGTTAGCCGTAATCGATGATAGTCCCATCTATTCTATCTAATAGTTGTCTTTGCGAGCGGATATTATTGCGTGGCTTGACGTTACACATTGTCATTGCTTGCTGCAAGACTCTCATCGCGATATACACACGGTCATTGCGAGGAGCGTAGCGACGAAGCAACCCAGCGACCTTCATGCAGGTTACTTTAAGGGCACTGGATTGCTTCGCCTACGGCTCGCAACGACGAATTTTGTACCTTAATTAAGCAAGAAAAACTAATTTAGGCCCAAAATGAAGATGGGACAAGCCCTTCATGGGGTATCACGACTCTTCTTCAAGAGCCTCCTGACCTCAACAAAGGAGCACGCAAGCCGGCTTTATGACTCTCATCACTGCTGTCCCCAGTAGGAGCTGCTGCAGCTGTTCCTGTACTAAAAAGGCCTAACAAACTAGCTCTCCAGCCAGAGGGGCCTCCAGCGCCAGCCGCTTGAGTCCCAGTCGTCGCCGCAGCAGCAGCACCAGCACCAGCACCAGCCGCCGCAAGGCCAGCAGCATCAGTCCCAGTCCCAGTCGTTGCAAGGTCAGCAGAATCAGTCTCAACCGTCGCAGAAGAGCCAGCAGCAGTAATTCGAGCTCCAGCCCCAGCGGAGCTAGCAGTGGTATAGCCACCAGCCCCAACACTAACAGTAACTGAAGCACCAGCCGTAGTACTTCGAGCACTCACGGCGCTTTGAGCTGCGGTTCTTACTGTGGTCAAACTAGACTGACCCAGAAGGGTAGAGATGCCCCACAAGTTTAATGCTTTGTGGAGTTCGTTGTCTGAACTTTTTAGCGCTTCATTTATTGCAGCATCTATACTAGCACCAGCAGGTAGTGATTTTTTAATTTGGTATAAACTCAAAATGATGGCTTCTTTTTTACTCTCAGAGGACGATTCTAATACTCGACCTATCTCTTTTTCAGCGCTTGATTCGCTACGGATCAATGCTGCAACTGTTGTTGCAATCAGTCTTTTTTTATAATCGTTTGCTGATTCTAAATACATGGCAGCTGGATTTAGGATAGCCAATTGTGATGCTACATCGATTGGAGATAGGTACGATAACAAGTTATCTTTAAATAAAAACATAAAAGTACGTTCATCTACGCGGATTTTATCGCCAAGCATAGTTCTTGTCATGATGACAAACCCCTGTTCACTTATTGTTTTTTGAGCTTCGTAGGGTAGATCTTGGAAGAAGCGTAGAAGCTCGGGTAAGACGCTAGGCTTGCGCCTTGCCAGCATGAAGATATTCTCTTTCTCGGCGGTTGTTGCAGTAAGTATTCCTAGTTGAGTGACCTCATCAAGCGTCCTGATTACTGCTAAGAGGTCCGATATTAGTTGGGGAGACGATACCATTGCCAACATGAGCACACTATGGCCTGAAGCATTTTTAGCTGTTATTACATCGCCTCTCATTTCAATAGGCAGTGCGTCGATAATCCTTAATAATTGGCGAACGGCTCTAGGCTGAGCAATAATAGCAGTCATCAGGGCATTCTCACCTTTGCTATTTTTAGCGAGAAAGATTTCTTTTTGTGCAGCAGGGGGAAGTGATTGTAACAAAGTAGTTACCTTTGTAAACAATTTCTCGCTGCAAACAATGCTTAAATCAAGTAGTATCTTAAGAATACGAGGGTCCTCTTTAAAAAAAGTGTCAAATTTTTCCGCAGAGAGTCCCAAATAAAGGTATATAGCATAAGGATTGCTAGCTAATGTAGCATCACGTAGCATACGTTGATGGGTTTCCTCTCGAAGGCATTTTTCGGCAATATCTTTTAAAAGACCATCCCTAACCTCTCCAGGCTTGGGGAAGAAAGCATAAACCAATTTAAAGTAATCAATAGCATCCCCAATCTCTATTTCCGTGTTTGACTCTAATAGGATGCGCAGAATCTTTTCTCGTTGTATGGTTGAGCGAACCAAGCCAGGATGTTCAATAGCAAAAGAACACAAAAGAGATCGGTATGTTTTATCCCTCATTAGTTCAGCTAAAGACGGTGTTGAGCTCGCGCCAATCGAAGCGACATCGACGATTCTCACAGGGGCGCCTGCGCCTGCTCCGACGCCTGTAGTCTCAGCTAACGTAGTGGCCCCGGCTTCTCTGTATAACGCGTCCATTAAACGGCGCTCGCTAGCAGAAAAGGTAATATAGTCATCTTTTTCTAGCTTTTGCCATATACAGTTTTGTATAAAAGACCAGTTAAGATCAACAAATGCACTATCTTTTTTTATAAAAAAATTCTCTATTGTATAAGCTGAATCAGGGGCAATAAGGGTTTTTAAGTAAAGTGTAACACGTTCGGTGACCGATGCCTCATACGCCTCTTCAGCAGTTTTTTCCCCACTATAACCAAGTTTCTCGAGCTCAATTTGGATCATGGGCTGCATCATGTCTAAAATAGAAAGGGCATGATATTTTTTCTCGAATTCCGTTTTAATAGCTTCTTCCAGCGCTTCCATTTCTACTCGGGTAGCTACTCTTGTGGGGTTAGTGTAAGCCCTGTGAATCCCATAACCCATGGTTGCTGCTGTATTGAAAAACGTACAGTTGTCAAATTTCTCCTTATTGGGAAAGGTTTTTGAAAGCTCTTCCACAAGATGAGTGCGGATGAGTGTAAGTATCTGATCGATGTTTTGAACTCGAGTCAATCCTAGTAATGTAAGGTTTACAAGATCATGATAGCTGGGAACTGGTGAGCTAAGACCTTCTAATAGGCTCTCTGCAACCGTTTTTCTCTCAGCATCGCTTAAGTCTGTACGTCGAAGATAAGCAACTACCATTTGCAACGCTTTAATGAGAAGAGGTTTTTTGCTATAAGTGCTCGTGTCATCAACCATTCTTGACAGTTTGCTACTGATAAATTCTTGAGTATGAGTTGAAAATGGAGTTAATATAGTTGCCAGTTCATTGACAAGTGCTTCTGTCGTGCACTCGACATGAGGGAAAACAGCCAATTTATAGCATGCTTTAGAATTTAAATAGGGCATTTTTTGTTTCTATGTTGGTCATTGTGGCGCAAATAATATCATATGGACAATAAAATAACAATGAGTAAGTTAATGATGGAATTATTATAGGCATTATCCCTAAAGTTATTTGCCGGACTGTAAAAGTAATAAATTGCAAAACCTTAGGGATGTGCCCAGCCAGATGATTTGCTTACATCTTAATAATCCGCATGCCCCGGTGTCCTGGGGAAGGGGATAACATCTCGTACATTACTCACGCCAGTGACATAACTTACTAATCGCTCAAGACCCAGACCAAATCCTGCATGAGGTACGGTGCCATAACGCCGTAAATCTCTATACCATTGATAATGCTCTTTACTTAAATGGCATTCATCCATGCGCTGGTCTAAGATCGCTAAACGCTCCTCACGCTGGCTGCCGCCAATAATTTCACCGATACCCGGAGCTAAAACATCCATAGCAGCCACGGTTTTCCCATCATCGTTAAGCCGCATATAAAAGCCCTTAATGTCTTTAGGATAGTCGGTAAGGATCACGGGTTTTTTGCATAATTCTTCTGCTAAATAACGTTCATGTTCGGATTGTAAATCAAGTCCCCAAGTGACAGGGTATTCAAATTTCCGCGTTGCTTTTTGTAAAGCGGTAATGGCATCCGTATAGGACATGATTTCAAAATCCGAGTGGATAATATGCTCAAGTTTCGCAATACAACCGGGCTCTACAAATTGATTGAAGAAATTCATGTCGTCAGGGCATTTTTCAAGCACTGTTTTACAAAGATAGCGCAATAAATCTTGGCTTAATTGGCAAATATCTTTTAAGGAGGCAAAAGCTAATTCTGGCTCCACCATCCAAAATTCAGCCAAGTGTCGGCTGGTATTAGAGTTTTCCGCACGAAACGTGGGGCCGAAGGTATATACTTTAGACATGGCAAGGCAATACGCTTCTACATTCAACTGACCTGATACGGTAAGAAAGGTTTCGCGCCCAAAAAAATCGTTATGAAAATCAATGTGACCTTTTTCATTCTTGGGTAAATTCATTAAATCTAAGGTGCTGACTCTAAATAATTCTCCGGCGCCCTCGCAATCACTGGCTGTAATAAGAGGGGTGTGAATCCAAAAATACCCGCGCTCATCAAAAAAGCGATGAATGGCTTGCGATAAAACATGGCGCACCCGCATCACAGCACTAATGGTATTTGTTCTTGGTCTTAAATGAGCCACTTCACGTAAAAATTCAAGTGTGTGCCGTTTAGCTTGGATGGGATAAGTTTCTGGATTATCTACCCATCCTATAACCTCTATCTTTTCTGCTTGAATTTCAAATGCTTGTCCTTGGCCTTGGGAGGCGACTAATTTGCCGGTGGCGCTTAGAGCACAACCTGCGGTTATTTTTAAGATATCTTGTTGGTAATTATCAATATTTTCTGGTACAACAAGTTGAATAGGTAAAAAGCAAGAGCCATCATGGAGGCTAATAAATGACAGACCTGCTTTGGAATCGCGTCGAGTTTTTACCCAACCACGAACAGTAACGGTTTGGTCAACGCTGATTTCACCAGCTAGGCATTGTTTTACGGTGTAGACTTCTGTCATGATGTACTCCGAAAATAGAGGGTGCTACTAGGTGTAATAAAACAGGGATAATACACTAAATAAAATGGAAGGGGGAACAGTATGAAGCGAGAAGTTGTTGGCGTTTGTGCTATTTTTTATTCTGCATTAATCTTTGCGGCAGATACAGAGCTTAATTTTTATCGACCACTGACAGACTCACCTAAGCAAGTGCCTATGACCGTGGTGGCGCAAAAGGCCGGTAGTTGTACTCGTCAATCACAGCTTATTAAGCGCGAAGACGCTTGGTCTTGTGTAGCTGAAGGGAAGGTTTACGATCCTTGTTTTGTACAACCTTATGGCACGCATAGAGAAGCGATTTGTCCTGAATCGCCATGGTCGCAGCAGGGAATTAAAATTACCGTAGCGACTCCTTTAGATAATAGACGGCATGAAACATTAGACATGTCGAGAACGTTGCCTTGGGCTATTGAATTAAGCACGGGCGAAAAATGCAAAGCGGTGGAACCGAATCGGCAATACGATGGACTACCGGTGCATTATCAATGTGAAGGAAATACAGAATTAATTGGCCATGTGCAGCGCTGTAATGAGCCTTGGAAAATGCTTCAGCATGCAGCAAATGGCGTGGATACAGTGGATATTAGCAAGGCTTGGTTTTAGGGACGTTGCCTAGCTTGGCGCCGCCTCTTTAAATGCCTTTAAAGTCAAACAATGCTCATTGATTTGGTTAATTAATGGATAAGCTTCCATGGGAAAATTAAAGCGTTTAGCATTATACACTTGGGGAATAAGACAAACATCCGCCATGCTAACTTCGTCCCCATAGCAGACAGCATTTTTACGTGGTAAATGGGCTAATTTTGTTTCAATCGCATCAAATCCATTTTTTAGCCAATGGTGGTACCACGCATGAATTTGCTCCTCGCTGGCTTTGAACTCCGCTTTTAATCGCTCCAAAACACGTAAATTATTAAGCGGATGTATATCACAAGCAATAATCAATGCAAGGCTCCTAACTTGTGCGCGCGCTAAAGGATTTTGCGGTAATAAAGCAGGGGAAGGGTAGACTTCTTCTAAATAGTCAATGATTGCTAAGGACTGGCTTAAAACTATCCCGTTTTCTTCTAAAGCAGGTACCAAACCTTGAGGATTTAGCGCAAGGTAATTTGTGCTGTGTTGCTCACCACCATTATTAATCAAATGTATAGGTATTGATTCATAATTAATATGCTTATAATTCAATGCGATACGGACACGATAGCTCGCGCTTGAGCGGTAATAATTATAAAGTTTCATCGCTAATCCTTCGCCGCTTGTACGTTCTGCTCGATAGTTCCAAACAAGCTTTGGCCTTGTTCATTGCGCATTTCAATAGCGATGGTATCGCCAAATTTCATAAAAGGCGTGGTCGCTTTTCCATTAGCAAGGGTTTCAAGCATTCTTCGCTCAGCAATGCAAGAGGAGCCTTTGCTGCGATCCAAATTAGATACCGTGCCTGAGCCAATAATGGTACCCGCAGCTAAAGTCCTCGTCTTAGCGGCATGAGCAATGAGTTCAGGAAACGAAAAAGTCATGTCGACGCCGGCATTAGGTTGGCCGAATAGTTCACCGTTTAAATAACTATAAAGCGGTAAATGAACACGCTCACCATCCCAGTGAGGAATTAATTCGTCAGGGGTGATAGCCACTGGAGAAAAACTGCTGGCAGGTTTGGATTGGAAAAAGCCAAACCCCTTGGCAAGCTCATTGGGGATTAAATTTCGTAATGACACATCGTTGACCAGCATGAATAAGCGAATATGCTTTCCTGCTTCAGCAGCGCTAATGGCCATGGGGACATCATCAGTAACTATGGCGACTTCTGCTTCAAAATCAATGCCATAGGATTCATCAGTAACTACAATAGGGTCCATAGGCCCTAAAAAGCCATCGGAGCCGCCTTGATACATAAGGGGATCTTTCCAAAAATTTTCAGGCATGTCCGCACCACGAGCTTTTCTTACCAGCTCCACATGGTTTACATAGGCGCTACCATCGGCCCACTGATAGGCTCTAGGTAAGGGTGAGGCCATTAATGTCGCATCAAACGTAAAGGTGTCGCGAAGTTCTCCCGCATTGAGCTGCTCATAAATATGTTTTAAGGGTTGTTCGAACTTGCTCCAATTTTCCAAGGCTATTTGCAACGTAGCTACAATATGCGGAACACAAATGGCTAATGATAAATCTTTACTTACCACGCATAATTCACCATCACGACAGGATGTTGTTTTTAAGCTTGCCAGTTTCATAAGATTTCCCTTTATTTTTCTTGCAACGTGCCGCGTTTAATTTGATCGCGCTCGATAGCTTCAAAGAGCGCTTGAAAATTCCCTTCGCCAAATCCTTCATTACCTTTGCGTTGAATTATTTCAAAAAAGACCGGGCCAAAAACATTTTCGGTAAAGATTTGCAATAATAATCCTTTGCGCTCATCTTTTTCACCGTCAATTAAAATACGATGTTTTTGTAATTCACTAAGAGGCTCTTTATGCCAGGGAATACGATTATCTATCATTTCATAATAAGTATCCGGGACATCAAGGAAATGAACACCTTTTTCTCTTAGTTGTTCAACACTTTTATAAATATGTTCCGTATTAAGCGCAATATGTTGAATCCCTTCACCGCTGTATTCATGTAAGAATTCTTCAATTTGTGATTGATCGTCTTTTGATTCATTTAAAGGAATTTTGATTTTGTCACAAGGGCTGCATAAAGCTCGGCTAATAAGGCCCGTCATTTTGCCAGTGATGTTAAAAAAGCGGATTTCGCGGAAGTTGAAAATGGCTTCATAAAATTTTGCCCATTTATCCATATTGCCGCGAAATACATTGTGAGTGAGGTGATCAATGAAAGTTAATCCTGCTTCATGCTTAAGATGATAAGGTTTCTGCGACCATTGGTCGGGGAATACTTCGTGTGCATCATCAATAAAATAAATGACGCTTCCACCAATCGCTTTAATCGCAGGTAAACCATGGTTGACCACTTTACTATCCTGAAAAGCGGCTGCACCCTGTGAGGTGGCATAATCAAAAGCAGCCTTGGCATTTTTTACTCTAAATCCCATCGCACAAGCACCTGCTCCGTGCACTTTGGCATGTTCTTCTGCTTGGCACTGCTTAGCGGCATTGAGAATAAATTGAATATTTCCCTGTTGATATAAAGTGATGTCTAATGTCTTATGAGTTGCTACAGGCTGAAAACCCAGGGCCATAAATTGGCGCTCTAAAATTTCTTTATTAGGGGCTGAAAATTCAATAAACGCAAATCCATCTAAACCGCAGGGGTTTTCTTTGGCATGATGAGACATAGGCATATCCTTATTACAGTTTCGGTTGCACCAAAAACATTCCATCCAGGATGGGTAAAAGGCTTGTGTAAACCCGGGTATCTTCTTTTAATAAAGCATTTAACTTACGAATTTCCCTAGTTTGCCCACCCGTTTCGTTTTTATCAATAACTTTTCCTTTCCATAAAACATTATCTATAACAATAAGACCTGTGGGTTTAATTAATTGAAGTGCCAATTCATAATAATTCACGTAATTTGTTTTGTCAGCATCAATAAAAATAAAATCAAACGTGTGATGACGACCTTCTTGTATTAACTGGTTTAAAGTATTTAAGGCGGGAGCTAAGCGTAAATCAATTTTTTTTTCTTGCTCGGCTTCTCGCCAAAAAGAAAGCGCATCTTTGGTCCATTCTTTATTACTATCGCAAGTGATCACTTTCCCGTCATCAGGCAATGCCAATGCCATTGCTAACGCGCTATAGCCTGTGAATGTGCCTATTTCTAAAACGTTTTTAGCCTTGATAAGGCGAAGCAGCATTTGCATGAATTGAGCCTGCTCGGGTGCCACCTGCATGTGTGCAAGTGGCATTTTTAAGGTTTGCTCCCGTAAGGCTTTAAGCACAGGATGTTCATGCAAGGAAACATCTTGCATGTATTCATAAAGTGCCGGTGTTAAATCTAATTGCCGTAAAACCTCCATTATGCCAATTTCTCTTGGGCAATGGTGTCGGCAATTTCATTAGCTGGGCGGTTTTCTTCAGCAGCTCGTGTAAAAATATCCACCAAATGAGTATAAATACTGTCGATTTGTTCAGCGACGTGAGGCTCTGGTGTATTTAAATATTTACTAGCAGCTAAAATTAATCCCCCAGCATTAATTACATAATCAGGGGCATAAAGAATCCCTTTGTCATGTAATTGCTGTCCATGATAGGTATGAGCCAACTGGTTATTAGCAGCGCCTGCAATAACGGTAGTTTGCAGTTGATTAATAGTGGTATCGTTAACAATAGCCCCTAATGCACAAGGAGAAAAGATGTCACAAGCTATTTTGTGAATTTCGGAGGTTGCAACCGCTTCAGCGTTAAACTCATTGACAGCCTTCTCTACGATAGTCGGGTTAATATCAGCAACCGTTAATCTTACACCTAACTCATGCAGATGCCGGGCAACAAGATAACCCACGTGTCCTAAGCCTTGAATAGCTATGTGCAAGCCTTTTAAATCTTCTTTTCCTAATTTAAAAGCTGCCGCTGCCTGAATTCCACGTAAAACACCCTTAGCCGTATAAGGGGAAGGGTCACCATTATGTTTAGATAAACTAGCAACATAGGAGGTATGTTCGGCGATAATATCCATATCACTTAGCTGTGTGCCGCTATCCACAGCGGTTATGTATCGTCCGCCTAATTCTTCAACGAATTCTCCAAAGCAATGAAGATAGGCTGCTCTATCATAATCATGTGATGGTTTTATAATGACAGATTTGCCGCCGCCTAAAGGTAAATTTACAGAAGCGGCTTTGTAACTCATCCCGCGAGCCAAACGCATGGCATCATAGATAGCTGTTTCTGTGTCCGGGTATTCGATAAAACGACACCCGCCTAGAGCCGGCCCTAGTTTGGTGCTATGAATCGCAATAATAGCCTTCATGCCTGTTTTTGGATCAACTTTAAAATGTAAATCGCCAAAACCGTGGGATAATCCATAATCTAAAAAATCATCGTTAAGTGTTTTTTGTTGGGTTTTTAGAGTGTCAACAGACATCATTTGCCTAAACTCCATAAATTAATATCGAGAAGATGTTATAGACGGAATTTATAATTAAATCAATGAGCAGAGGCAGTAAACACGAATATCTTTATGGGGGATTAATACTATTGTATCCTTAGGCAACATCCTGGATAACGGTAGTATGTTGCCTAGTAAATTTATTTTAAGGAGCTTGTTGTGAATGCCTTTGTCAGAATAGTTTCAATTTTTGCTATGCATGCTGCTGCCTATGCTTATATGCCTCCTCCTGTTCTTGATACCATCACTTTTCAGGTATCAGCTAAACAGTGGATTAATACACAAACAGCTGTTCTCTCCGTAAACATTAACGCTACGCTTACCAATGCTGATTTAGTTAAAACCCGTGCTGAAATTATGGATAAACTTAACAAAATTGCAAAAGGAGAATGGCATTTAGTGCAATTTGATCGTTCGCAAGATAGTTCAGGGCTTGAAAAATTGTTTGTGCAAGCAGAAGCAAGGGTTCCTCAAAGTAGTTTAACCAATGTTTATGAAAATGCTAAATCAGTGAGTAAGGCAGGCGCTGTATATAGGATAGCGACTATCGAGTTTAAACCCAGCCTTGATGAGGTTCAACAAGCTCGAGTCCAATTACGTGAACGATTATATCAACAAGCGAGTGAAGAGCTAGATCGTATAAACAAAATATATAGTGTTCAAAGTTACAGCATAAACTATCTCATTTTTAATGAAAATAATGAAACCCCTACCCCTCAATTAAAGGCACATACGACGATGAATACAATGGCTATGCCTGCGTCAGCAACTGCTTTAACGGTTAGCAATGAATTAACCCTGACAGCAATGGTTCAAGTTGCTTCAAATAGAAAAACAGGTAATTAATGGAACGAGTTATAGGTCATCGAGGTGCGGCAGGTTATGCACCTGAAAATACAATTATTTCTTTTGAAAAAGCAAAGGCTTTAGGCTGTAAATGCATTGAGTTTGATGTCATGTTAAGTAGTGATGGTGAACCTTTTATCATCCATGATGAAAATTTAAAGCGTACTACTAATGGTCGAGGTGAGGTGGGGTTGGTTACGGCCGATTATTTGCGAGGATTAGATGCTGGTAAATGGTTTTCAAGAAAATTTCGTGGCGAAAAAATTCCATCATTGAAAGAAACGATTGAATGGCTTGTCGCCTCAGATATGCAGGCTAATATAGAAATTAAACCATACCCGGGCCAAACAGAAGAGACAACCGTGAGTGTATTAACCGCTATCAATCGATATTGGCCACAAGATAAAGCTTTGCCGCTACTATCAAGTTTTGATTTAGATGCGCTTAGTTTATGCCGCAACTTATCTCCTGAAATGCCTTTGGGGTTATTATTGGATAAATGGCAGGAAAATGGTTTGAAGCTAGCGCAAGATTTACAATGTGTATCCGTGCACTTAAGCCGCCGTGCAGCAACACAAACCCGTGTTAAAGCCATCAAGGACGAGGGTTATAAAGTGTATGTTTATACTGTGAATAGAAAACGCCAAGCTGCTAAATTATTTAGCTTTGGTGTTGATGCTGTATTTAGCGACTATCCTGACCTAATGACATGATCATTTTACGCTTTCTTTTTTTGTGTCTTTTCTTATCGGTTGCAGAGGCTAAACCGACTGAAATGATTTTATGGCATTCTTTAGCTGGCCAATTAGGCACCGAGTTACAAGCCTTGGTGAATGGCTTTAATCAAAGCCAAACCCACTACATTATCAAGCCTGTTTATAAAGGGGATTATATTGAGTCACTCACCAGTTTTGCCGCAGCATTTCAAGCGAAAGCGCCTCCTTCATTAATCCAAGTATTTGAGGTAGGCAGCACGACGATGCTTGCTCCTCAAGGGATTATTAAACCAGTTGATGAACTGATGCAAGAGCAAGGTTTTCCTTTACCAAAAGATAGTTTTTTTCCGGCTGTGAGGTCTTATTACAGTGAGCAAGGACAGTTAATGGCGATGCCTCTAAATAGTTCTATTCCTGTTTTGTTTTATGATGCTGATACTCTCGCGAAGGTAGGTTATTCTCAAGATTCCTTCCCAGAAACGTGGGACGAATTGGAAATGTTGGCTAAGAAGCTTAAAAAAGCTGGCTATCAGTGTACCTATACAACAGCTTATCCTGCATGGATTTTAATAGAGTCTTTTTCCGCTTTGCATGGCTTGCCAATGACAGATTCCTCTAATACTAAAGCCAATTACAATAGTAAAGAAATGATTACCCACCTGACGCGGCTACGCCGTTGGCAAAAGCTTCACTATTTTCAATATGGTGGTCGTTCCGATGATGCAACGATTTTATTTACTAGTGGCCATTGTCCGTTATTTAGCCAATCGTCGGGAGGATATAATAGCTTGTCTGCTTTGGTTAATTTTCGCCTAGGCGTGGCCCCGCTGCCATTGGATAAAAACGTAAGCGATCAACGTTACAACAATGTAATAGGCGGGGCAGCTCTTTGGGTGACAGCGAATCAGTCAACGACAGCCTATCGAGGGATCGCTGAGTTTTTTAATTATTTAATCAAAACGGATATACAAGAGCATTGGCATTTACGTACGGGTTATTTGCCCTTAGGAATGCAAGGTATCCATAGTGCTCATCCTGTATTAGCCATTGCCCAATTAGATTTATATGGGAGGTATTTCAGGGAAACATCGCGACTCAATGCCCAAAATCAAATCCGCGCGATTAATGATGAGGCCTTAGAAAATATATTTGCTGGCATAAAGAGCCCTCAACAGGCAATGGATGAAGCAGTGATGCGGGCAAATCAGGCTTTGTTGCGGTTTAAGCGAAATACTAACAAATCGTTGTAGTACAAATCGTTACGGATGAATTTAGTCCTGCCATTGCTGGTTAAAAATAGTTCAAACTATTCAAATAGTAGACTCTCAAAAGTTATTATGCATGCAAATATCATATTACAAGCGGATTGTAGCCCGTAAGGAGCGCAGCGGATTACGGGGATTACTCTCTAAAGACTAATGAATGCAAATGTGCTTGCGTATTATTATTGTTCTATATGGGGAGCGTATTGTTCGTTGAGAAACCCCGTAATCCGCTGCGCTCCTTACGGGCTACGCAATTGTGTTTGAATTTGCGCCGATCCGTCAGTTACGGGCTTGCTTGGTCGCCAATCTCCCTGCAACGACACTTTCAAAAATTGTACCCTACAAAGAGATGTAATCTTGGCGCGAGTATAAAAAATAGCACCCACTAGGAAGCTTGTAAACTTCCCTTCTTTTGTTATCCTTATGGGCAAAGAATTAAGTTCTTCAGGGTGGAGTGCTGGATATATGCAAGATGGTACAGTTTTTTACACAATTTTCTTAATTTTTGCCGGCGCTGCTGTTTTTTCTACCGTGGTTCTTTATACAAGGCAATCTTTATTGGTTGCTTATATTTTGTTAGGTGCGGCCTTAGGCCCTTGGGGGTTGCATTTAATTAATGATCTAAGTGCGGTGCAACAAGTAGGGGATATCGGGATTGTATTCCTGCTCTTCTTATTAGGCCTTCATTTACAACCGCAAAATCTAGTCCACATGCTTAAAGAAGTGACTTGGATTGCTATGCTTAGCTCAGTGCTCTTCGCCGTGGTTGCTTACCTTATTGGACGATGGTTTGGGTTATCCAATATGGAAGCTTGGGTACTGGGTGCATCGATGATGTTTTCCAGTACTATTATTGGGTTAAAGCTGTTGCCTACTACGATTCTTCATCATCAACACACGGGAGAAATTATGATTAGTGTGTTGTTAATGCAGGATATTATCGCTATCGTCGTTCTAATCTTGATGAATGGAGCGCAAGAAGGTGGAGGATTAGCCTGGCACGATTTTATTTTGGTGGGCGTGGCTCTTCCATCCCTGATAGCGTTTGCATTTTTTGTAGAGCGCTACATTCTCATGAAATTGTTAGCTCGATTTGATCGAACCCAAGAATATGTTTTTTTACTCTCGATTGGCTGGTGTCTTGGCCTATCCATCCTTGCAAAAGAGATGGGACTGTCAGAAGATATTGGTGCATTTGTCGCGGGCGTTGCTTTAGCCGCAAGCCCCATTTCGCTTTTTATTGCGGAAAGTTTGAAACCTTTGCGAGACTTTTTCTTAGTCATGTTTTTCTTTTCGGTAGGTGCTACGTTTAATTTTGGCTCGGCTTCACAAATTGTGATTCCTGCTTGTATTCTTTCCTTTTTGATCTTAGTCTTTAAACCATTATGTTTTCAGTTTTTATTTGTTAAATCAGGCGAGAAAAAAACGGTTGCAAAAGAGGTGGGTGTGCGCTTAGGGCAGGCTAGTGAATTTTCTCTTTTGGTTGCAAGTATTGCTCTAGGAGCCAATTTAATTTCAGATGCGGCATCCAATCTTATTCAAGCTACTACTATTTTAACGTTTATTGTTTCATCTTATTTAGTGGTGCTAAGGTATCCAACACCAATGTCACTGTCTGATAAGATGCGGAAAGATTAGGGCAGGAAGTCTCATCTTAATTTTGGGACCTAAGTTAGGTTTTGTACAAAATCCGTCTTTGCGAGCCGCAGGTTTGTAGTAAAAAAGACGACTATTAGATGGGGCAGCCGCGAGATTAGAGGGTTTGTTACCCACACAACGAGAAAGGGGTTATCATGAAGCTTTTGGTCATCGTTCTTTGCCTATTAAGTGAGCGATTTTTAGTTCACGCTAGTTCTCACCATCGCTTTCATTGGTTTTCTACGTATGCGCAAATGACTGAGAAGCGGTTAGCGCAAATGTCCTTTACAGCCTCTCCTTGGCTGATGTTAACTTTTGTTCTTTTACCGATTTTATTAGCTACTTTTATTGTACTTTATCTTTTTAGTAATTGGTTGTTTGGCTTGGTGGGCTTGGCCTTAAACCTTGTTATTTTTTATTATTGTTTAGGCCCAGGCAATCCATTTTATCCTGCTCGTCATACGGAGAAAGAAGAAAGCGAAGACGATGCGGGGCATTATTTAGCAGAAGTTAATGGGCAATTATTCGCAGTTACCTTCTGGTATATTGTTTTTGGTCCTTTAGCAGCTATTGTTTACCGCTTGATATCGTTATGCCAGGGCCAACAGGCTGTTAAAGCGCAAGCTATTTGGTTAACTAATGTGCTTGATTGGATACCGGCGCGGCTCACTATATTATTGTATTTAATTGTGGGCAATTTTCAGGCTGGGCTGCGATGTTTTTCTAAAAAGTTTTTGGCTGTACCAGAAGAAAACCACGCTTTACTAAGCACTTGCGGCTTAGAGTCACTAGGAGATAACAAGCCTATCACGATGCTCCACGCGGAGCGCCTCGTAGAACATGCCGTTATCGCATTGCTCGTATTGCTTGCGTGTTTTACATTAATTGCATGGATGTAAAACTTTCAATATGAATGCTTTATTTTTAATCTAAATTTTGCATGTATTCATGTTATACTATAGTAATTTGTGCTTTAACTATCTTACGTAGGCAAATTATGGTGCATTTTTTTACTCGCATTACTTTATTCATCGCAGCTCTCTTATTGACGGCTTGCACAAACCCTCGGTTGGCAAATGATTTAGCTCTGTGTAAGAAAGGATGCCAGCATCAATTGAATAGCTGCAGTTTAGTATGCCGTAATAATTGTCTGCAATGTGGTAAGGCTGCTAACTGCAGCGCTGCTCGCCACTATAATAAATACAAGCAGGAGCAAATTATTCAAGGAAGAGTCATAGCTCGTGAGTTGAATTCTTACCGAGATCCACTACAATGCCGCAAAGTAACATGTAACTGCCTAGCTGACTATAACGTTTGCACCCAATCTTGTGAGGGAGTCCTACATAAACGTTTACAGCCTGTACCAGCTTGCTGCTAGCGCGCCTATAGAAAAATGAGGAACACATTCATGGTCAATGAAAATTTTAATGATATCGATCCAGTTGAAACGAAAGAATGGTTGGATGCTTTACAATCCGTTATTACAAGTGAAGGTACAGAGCGAGCTCAATTTTTAATTCAAGAATTATTAAAAAAAGCAAACACCGAAGGGGTTAGACCTAGTGCTGCTATTAATACCCCTTACCGAAATACGATTAAACCTCATGAAGAAAAACAAATGCCGCCGGATGAAGGGCTTAGTAAACGTATTAGCGCATTAATCCGTTGGAATGCTTTGGCAATGGTGCTGCGTGCAGGAAAATATGCGCCTGAGTTAGGTGGTCATATTGCCTCTTACGCGTCTGCGGCTACGCTTTATGAGACCGGTTTTAATCATTTCTTTAAAGGTCCTAATGGGCATAATGGGGGAGATTTATTATATATTCAAGGGCATTGCTCACCGGGAATTTATGCGCGAGCCTTTCTTGAAGGGCGGCTCTCTGAAGAGCAATTGGATCATTTTCGTCAAGAAGTGGATGGCAAAGGCTTATCATCTTATCCGCATCCTTGGCTGATGGGGGATTTTTGGCAGTTTCCAACCGTGTCCATGGGGCTTGGACCCTTGCAGGCGATTTACCAAGCGCGTTTCTTAAAATATCTTGAAAATCGCGGCTTAATTGAAGTTGAAGGACGTAAAGTATGGGCATTCCTTGGCGATGGTGAAATGGACGAACCCGAGTCCGTTGGCGCACTGACCATTGCTGCTAGAGAAAAGCTTGATAATTTAATCTTTGTAGTGAATTGCAATTTGCAGCGTTTAGATGGTCCTGTTCGGGGTAATGGGAAAATCATTCAAGAATTGGAAGGTTTATTTCATGGTGCTGGATGGAATGTTATTAAACTCGTATGGGGTGGACGCTGGGATCCGTTATTTGCTACGGATAAAGACGGTCTTTTACAAAAACGGATGGAAGAGTGTGTGGACGGGGATTATCAAAGCTACAAGGCGAATGATGGAGCCTATGTACGCGAGCATTTTTTCGGCCAATACCCTGAGCTAAAAAAACGCGTTGCTCATTTATCCGATGACGAAATTTGGCGCTTAAACCGCGGCGGCCATGATTCACAAAAGGTATTTGCGGCTTATGCACAAGCTGTTGCGCACAAAGGCAGTCCAACCATTATCCTTGCTAAAACGGTCAAAGGCTATGGCATGGGTGCTGCCGGTGAAGGAATGAATATTACTCATCAACAGAAAAAAATGACCATAGAGCAGCTGCGAGCTTTTAGAGATCGCTTTAGCATCCCTATCACGGATGAAAAAATTACGGAGATTCCATTTTATCGTCCGGACCCCGACAGTCCTGAAATCAAATATATTCATAAACAACGTGAAGCCTTAGGGGGGTACTTACCCGCACGCACCACCGAGTTTGAGCCTTTAAAGGTTCCTGATTTGTCTGCTTTCTCTTTTGTCACCAAAGGGTTGGGGGAGCGTGAGATTTCCACCACGATGGCTTTCGTCCGTATTTTATCCACGTTATTGAAAGACAAAGAGCTTGGGCCACGCATTGTTCCTATCGTGCCTGATGAATGCCGTACTTTTGGTATGGAAGGGCTCTTTAGGCAAGTGGGTATTTATTCGCCTGTGGGTCAATTGTATACGCCAGTGGATCATGAGCAGGTGATGTATTACCGCGAAGCGCGTGATGGGCAAATCTTAGAAGAAGGTATTAACGAAGCGGGTGCTTTTTGTTCTTGGATAGCGGCAGCAACGTCATATAGCTCTAATAAATTAGCAATGATCCCCTTTTATATTTACTACTCTATGTTTGGTTTCCAACGAATTGGCGATCTAGCTTGGGCAGCTGGAGATATTAAAGCACGAGGCTTCTTACTCGGAGGTACGGCGGGGCGTACAACACTAGCGGGAGAGGGATTGCAACACCAAGATGGCCATAGCCATATTTTAGCTTCAACGATCCCTAACTGTATTACTTATGATCCTACCTATGCTTATGAGTTAGCGGTCATTATTCAACATGGTTTGCAGCGTATGTATGTTGATAACCAAAATGTATTTTATTATATCACGGTCATGAATGAAAATTATCAGCACCCAGATATGCCTCAGGGTGTGGAAGACGGTATTATTAAAGGGATGTATCTTTTTAAGGAAGCGAAGAAAAAGGCAAAGAGCCATGTCCAGTTATTAGGTTGCGGTAGTATCTTGCGTGAAGTGATTAAAGCGGCTGATTTACTAAATGATGATTTTGGCATTACAGCAGACATCTTCAGTGTAACGAGCTTTAATGAGTTACGGCGCGATGGTTTAGCCGTAGAGCGATATAACAACATGCATCCTGGAAAACCCGCAAAGCAAAGCTATGTTCACCAACAGTTGGCAGGGCGTAAAGGGCCTGTTATCGCTGCAACCGATTATATGCGTTTGTATGCTGATCAAATTAGGCAATTTATTGATGTTCCTTATGTAACGTTAGGTACCGATGGTTATGGCCGCAGCGATACTCGTGAGCAATTACGCCATTTCTTTGAAGTGGATGCTAAATTTATTGTAATTGCGGCACTTAATGCATTGGTAAAAACAGGGGAAGTATCAAACGCCACTGTAAAAGATGCTATTAAACGCTACGGCATTGACAGTGAAAAACTTGATCCGGCCAACCATTAATCATTGTTGAGGTATTATAAAATGGCAAATGAACAAAAAATTAAAGTACCTGATATTGGTGGAGCAAGCGGGGTCGATGTCATTGAAATTTTAGTAAATGAAGGTGCTGAAGTTGCTATCGATACGCCTTTAATTACGCTAGAAACTGACAAAGCCAGTATGGAAATCCCATCTCCTATGGCAGGTAAGGTGCAGGCTATTCATTTGAAGGTGGGGGATAAAGTAGCGCAAGGCGATGAAATTTTGACCCTTATAGTAGAAGGTAGTGAAGAGGCAGCTGACGCTGAAAAAATTAAAACGGAAGAGAAAAAAGAAGCTATCGATACGCCTGCATCGCAAGAAGAGGAGCCTTATCAAGCGGAATTAAAAGAACAAGACATTGAAGTCGCCATTCCTGATATTGGCGGTGCAACGGATGTTGATGTCATTGACGTGATGGTCAAAGAAGGTGATCAAGTTGAAAAAGATCAATCACTACTCACACTAGAGGGTGATAAGGCGACGATGGATATTCCATCACCAAAAGCAGGTCTAGTTAAAAAAGTTGCACTTAAAGTAGGCGATAAAGTTTCAGAAGGATCCCTGGTTTTAGTGATGACAGTGAAAGCATCAGTAGCCAAGTCACCGATACCTAGTACTAAAAAACAAGAACCTGCTGTAGAACCGTCCAAACCCGCCCCAGAGAAGAAAGTGGAAGTTGCTAACCCTACGCCTTTCCAACAGGAAACGACACCAACTAACATCTCCGCAGGGCCTGCTGTTCGCCGTTTAGCGAGAGAGTTAGGTGTTAATTTAGCAGATGTGCGGGGCACAGGGCGTAAATCACGTATTACCAAAGAGGATATTGTCGGTTATGTAAAAAATAAAATTCAGGAAAAATCGACAGGAAGCTTTGCATTACCTCCAGCACCTAGCATTGATTTCAGTAAATTTGGTAACGTAGAGTCTAAACCCTTAAACAAAATTAAACGATTGACTGGGTTAAATGTTCATCGCTCTTGGATAACCATTCCTCATGTCACTCAATTTGATGAGGCAGATATTACGGAGCTTGAGGCGTTTCGCAAGGCAGAAGCTGAAAATGCGAAGGCAGAAGGCTATAAATTAACCATGTTAGCCTTTGTCTGTAAAGTGGTTTATAAAGCGCTAAAAATGTTTCCTCAATTTAATAGCTCCTTGGATGAAAGTGGCGAAAATTTAATTTATAAGCGCTACTATAATATTGGTATTGCCGTAGAAACACCTAATGGGCTCGTGGTACCGGTCATTAAAGATGTAAATCATTTAACGGTCAGTGGGATTGCTAAAGAAATGGCACGCTTGAGTGCAAAAGCGCGTGATAAAGGGTTGATGCCTGCTGATATGAGTGGTGGGTGTTTTACCATTTCAAGTTTAGGCGGGATCGGTGGAACAGCCTTTACACCCATTGTAAATAGCCCTGAAGTGGCTATTTTAGGATTGTCGCGTTCAAGTATTAAGCCTATCTATGACAATGGCGAGTTTAAACCGCGATTAATGCTTCCTTTATCGCTTTCTTATGATCATCGGGTGATTGACGGTGCAGAAGCTGCACGTTTTACGCAATTTATCAGTGAAAGTTTAAGTGATGTACGACGCATTTTATTGTAAAAGATTAAAATTATTCTAAAGAGGCTTTAAATGACTAAAAAAATTCAGACAGACGTTGTGGTTATCGGTAGTGGTCCTGGAGGCTACACGGCTGCGTTTCGTGCTGCAGATTTAGGTAAACGTGTGGTATTGGTGGAGCGTTTTGATAACTTAGGTGGGGTATGCCTAAATGTAGGTTGTATTCCTTCCAAAGCCCTCCTGCATATCGCAAAAGTTCTCGATGAGGCTCATGAAATGGATGAATTAGGCGTGAGCTTTGGTAAGCCTAAGTTAGACAATAAAAAATTAGTGGCCTTTAAAAATTCTGTGGTTAAAAAATTAACCGGTGGATTAAATGCGTTGGCTAAGCAGCGAAAAGTAGAAGTCGTGATAGGTAGTGCTAAATTTGCAGGATCTCATGAAGTTATTGTTGAGAGTAATGATGAAAAAACCAGCATTCAATTTGAAAACGCTATTATTGCTGTGGGTAGTGAATCCGTGGATTTACCTTTTATCCCTAAAGATGAGCGGATTTTTAGCTCGACGGGTGCTTTAGAGCTTGCTGATATTAAAGGAAATTTATTAGTTTTAGGCGGTGGGATCATTGGCTTAGAAATGGCAACGGTCTATTCAGCCTTAGGGGTTGAGGTTACCGTGGTAGAGTTTATGGATCAATTAATACCTCAAGCTGATGCTGATTTGGTGAGTGTCTTACAAAAGCGTATGGCGAAAAAAGGCGTTAAATTTTTACTTAAAACAAAAGTTACCGGCATGGAAGCTAAAAAAGATGGAATCCATGTTTCCATGGAAGGCGAACATGCTACGACGAAACCGCTTTCTTTCCAACAAATTCTTGTGGCAGTTGGCCGTAGGCCCAATGGAGGAACAATCGCAGCTGATAATGCAGGGATTCAAGTGGATGAACGCGGTTTCATCCATGTTGATAAACAAATGCGCACCAATGTGCCCCATATTTTTGCGATAGGCGATGTGGTTGGTCAACCTATGCTCGCTCATAAAGCTATCCCTGAGGGTAAGGTCGCTGCCGAAGTGATTTGCGGGATGAAGCATTATTTTGATCCCAAGTGCATTGCTAGCGTGGCTTATACGGATCCTGAAATTGCCTGGGTTGGATTAACCGAGAAAGAAGCGAAAACACAGGGTATTGCTTATGAAAAAGCAGTATTTCCTTGGGCTGCAAGTGGTCGGGCGTTGAGTATGGGACGAGAAGAAGGGATGACTAAGTTGTTATTTTGCAAAGAAACCAATCGTATTTTAGGCGCAGGCATCGTGGGTATTAATGCGGGTGACTTGATTGCAGAGACAGCATTAGCCATTGAGATGGAATGTGATGTTGAAGACATTGCTTTAACCATTCATCCTCACCCCACGTTATCAGAGACGGTTGCACAGGCTGCGGAAATATTTGAAGGTACCATTACCGATTTGTATCTGCCTAAGAAAAAGAAAGCATAAAATGACGGTACGGGCAATGCAAGACAGCGATGTCGATGGCGTTTATGCCATCGAGCTCGCAGCGCATCGTGCCCCCTGGAGTCGGGATATATTTTCAGATTGCTTATTGGTGGGTTATGATTGTCGGGTTCTTGAGGTAGATAGTAAAGAGGGCGTCGAATTAGCAGGCTATATTATTTGTCGCTATCATGTAAATACCTGCCATATTCTTAATTTATGTGTAGCCCCCCATTTGCAAGGTAGGGGCTATGGCAAAATTTTATTGCAAGATATTCTTAAGCACCGTGAGCGTAAAAATATTGAGGTTATTGTTTTAGAAGTAAGGCCAAGTAATACAGCAGCATTGCATTTATATAAAAAAATGGGCTTTCAACAAATAGGTATAAAGCGCGATTATTATCAAGACGAAGAAGGCATTGAAGATGCTGTCGTTTTACAAAAGCGTTGCGATTAGGTTAGGCCAAAGTCCAACCTACAAATTGGTGGGCAAAGCCCACCGGTTAATGTTTTCTACAGTCCTAAAGGAATTCGACCCATTAAAGCAAGGATTAAAAATATAACTAAAATTAATCCAATCAATCCTGAAGGTCGATAGCCCCAATCTCGGCTATAACCCCAGGTGGGTAAACCCCCAATAAGAAGTAGTATCAATAAAATAAGTATTAATGTGCCTAACATAATCTCTTCCTTGAATAGTACCTGTTCTTTAATTATAGCCCTTTTTTTTGTAATAGCTCACCAGAAGCTCGCTTGCACATTTAGACAACAATCCGTCTTTGCGATCGAAGCGAAGCAATCTAGAGCAATTTACGTTTGAAGATCTGCACTGTATTGCTTCGCTCGCAAAGACGGCAGATTTTTGTTTTATAATCATAATAGATGCGCTGGCCCTGGCTTGCACATCGCGGCTAAGACATTTGTTTTAGAAACTCTTGGAAGTGGGTCTTTGCCTTCTCTTCAGCAAGATAATAGCGGAGTCGTTCTAATGCTTGTGCATATTCAATTTCATTAATAAGGCCTCGCATTAATTCAAATCGAAGGTAGACACAATAGGTATTTAAAACATCGGTTTCACAATAGTCCCGAATACCTTTTATGTTTCCCTCTAAATAGTTTCGCCAAACTTGGCTCCCGTCCATGCCCATTTTCCCAGGGAATCCGAGCATGGATGCAATCTCATCCAAGGGGGCGAAGGCCTTGTTTTGATAGGAGGCTAAAATATCCATTAGATCGATGTGTCGATAATGGTAGCGATTGAGATAATTATTAAAGCGGAATGCTTGTTGATTATCACCTGATTCCCAATACGTTGGTGCGCTAACACCATGCAATAAAGCACGAAAATGCAGTACAGGTAAGTCAAAGCCAGAACCATTCCAACTAACTAACGTGGGAACGTGCTTATCAAGGCCACTAAAGAAGCGAGTGATTAATTCTTTTTCATCTGATCCTTCATCACCTAAAGACCAAACTTTAACGGTATTGGCACTACTCATCACCAATGAAATAGCGACAATTTTTTGTAAATGGTGGGGTAAAAAATCATGGCCAACTTTATTTAGCCGCAGGGCAAAAAGTGCCTTGGCAGTCTCTTCATCAGACAGCCCTTGTAAATTATAAAGTTTACGTCCAGCCTCGACATCAGGAATGGTTTCAATATCAAACACTAAAACACTCATGAAAATGCCTTTATATTAGCGAATGGGGATAACATAGCATTCAATGAAGTAGACCGCAAAAGTATTTATTTCTACTTAATTTTTTGTTACTAATAGGATAACTATCAGGGATGTGTAATATGCATATAAAAATAACATTTCTTTTATTAGCGAGCCTATTGCTAGGCGGTTGTGCTAGCCCTCCGCCTAGCAATGTAAATAATGTTTGCAGTATTTTTAAGCAATACCCACAATGGTATAGCCATGCTTTAGACGTACAAAAGCGTTGGCGGGTACCTGTTGCCGTGCAAATGGCAATTATCCATCAAGAGTCAAAATTTAATGCAAGAGCTAAGCCGCCACGCACCAAACTTTTATGGGTTATCCCTTGGAAACGGCCTTCTACGGCCTATGGCTATGCTCAAGCCTTAAATGGTACTTGGGCCCATTATAAAAACTCCTCAGGCGGGGGCGGGTTGTTTTCTTCACGCAATGATTTTTATGACGGTGTTGATTTTATTGGTTGGTATGCTAATCAAGCGTATATAAAAGCGGGCATACCACGAACGGACGCTTATTCCCTGTATTTAGCCTACCATGAAGGGATAGGGGGGTATCAGCGTAAGACCTATTTGCGGAAAAATTGGTTGATTCCTGTAGCGCATAAAGTAAGCGCTCGCGCTCAAATTTATCAAGCGCAATTAAATTCCTGTCAACGATCACTTTCGTCTAAGTCCTGGTATGCTTTTTGGTAGAAATAGACACATAATCCTAGAAAAATCAGTGCAGTAGTCAGTCTCACTACGAGAGCTACTGCTTTTTCTAGGATAATTGCTGACAAGAGCGGCGTGAAGCTGTAGGATACAAGCCTAATTTTGGAGAGTAAATTAATGGGCTTAATGCGATTAATGTTATTGGGTGGTCCTGGTGCAGGGAAGGGGACACAGGCACTTAAATTGACGAAACATTTTAATATTCCCCAAATATCAACGGGCGATATGTTGCGAGCCGCTATTGTGGCGGGAAGTGAGTTGGGTTTAAGTGCTAAAAAAATTATGGATTCTGGCCAATTAGTGTCTGACGATATCATCATTGGATTGGTGAAAGAGCGCTTACAGCAGGACGATTGCCGTAGTGGTTTTTTGCTAGACGGTTTTCCACGTACTATACCTCAAGCTGAGGCCTTAAAAACGGCTCAAATTAAACTAGATTATGTCATTGAGATTGATGTTGATGATGAAGAAATCGTCAAGCGAATCAGCGGAAGACGAATTCACCCTGGATCGGGACGCGTTTATCATGTCGATGCCCACCCACCTGAGAAAGAAGGTGTTGATGATGAAACGGGTGAGCCTTTAATTTTACGTGATGATGATCGGGAAGAAATTATTCGTAAGCGTTTAGACGTTTACCATCAACAAACAGAGCCCTTGATTGAGTATTATCAAGAATGGGCAAAAGAAGCCGATAAAAACGCACCCGCTTTTCGACGAGTGTCGGGCAAAGGTAGTGAGCAAGTGATTTACGAACGAATTTTATCTGCAATTAATGATTAAAGCGGAGGATTTATGGCAGGAGAATCTACTAAAGCGGTGAAAGGTGAGCAGTTCGAGGCTCTTATCCGTGATAACGAAATTGTCATTATTGATTTTTGGGCTGTTTGGTGCGCTCCCTGCCGACAATTTGCTCATGTCTATGAAAAAGTAGCCGGGCAATACGATAAAATCGTATTTGCGAAGGTTAATATAGAGGAGGAGCAAGATCTAGCAGAAGCCTTCCAAATCCGCTCCATTCCCCATGTCATGGTTTTTAAACAAGGCATTGCTATTTATTCCGAAGCAGGTAGCATGCCAGAGTCTACACTTAAAGAACTCGTCGAGCAGGCGATTAATGCGGATGTGAGTGAGATTAAGGCTCAGATTGATAAAGAATAAGATGGCGGATGTTTCTGAGTTCCCCGCTTATTTTTTTTTACAAAAAAGTAACATTGTGTTAAAATTAACAACAACCTAGTATGTTTTGTTAATTATATGGCACCTATTACTATAAAAGCTATTCACGCCGAGAGCATCAGTGCCTTAGCAGGTCGCTATAAATCACTTCCTTGGTATAAAAAAATCTTTTTTCCAAGAAGCATAGCGGCATCTCTATCCGCGTTACCCCCCTCCGCTACCGACTATACGGTCGATCATATCAGCCGCGTACTTCATAGCTTTCTAAATAATAGTAATTCTATTTTTAAAGGATTTTTTAATTGCCTTAAGCGATTTAAAACCGAGCCCCTTATAGAAGCAGTATTGCCTCATTATGCCCAGCAATTTATTCCCACGACTGCTTTGGAAAAGACGCTTACTTATAAAAATGAATTTTATCAAGCCATTAACACAAGGGAACTGACGGTTTTTGAAACAATTCCTGAGCAAGCGTTCCAAGGGTTAGCTGAAGAAGATAATTATGCTGCTTTTCGTTTGGCAGCGGCTAGAGGTGATTTGGCTGTATTGCAATATTTGAAAGAAAAACTACCTGAAAAATTTCAGATAATGATTGAAGCCAATCATTATGAAGCTTTTCGTAGGGCAGCTGAAAATGGTCATCTTGGGATATTAGAATATCTAGCAGCTCAAGCGCCTGATAAGCTTCAATCAATGATTAGAGCTGATAATTATGGTGCTTTTCGTAGGGCTGCTGCAAATGATCATCTTAAAATATTGCAGTATTTAGCTACGCAAGCGCCTGAAAAATTTGAGATAATGATTGAAGCTAATAATTATGAGGCTTTTCGTAAGGCTGCTGCAGGTGGTCGTCTTAAGGTACTAAAGTACCTAGCCACAAAGGCTCCAAGTAGGCTTCAGGCGATGATTCGAGCGAATAATGATAATGATTTTTTATTGCGGCTAGCTGCTGAGGAGCCAGGCTCGATTGCGCGATTATTGGCAGATATTGATGGCGAGGATGACGATTTTTACGCCGCTTTTTGTAAGGCTGCGGAAGGTGGCTATCTTGATGTATTGCACTATCTAGAAGAAAAAGCGCCTGACAAGCTTCAAGCGATGATTGCGGCAAATAATTATGTTGCTTTTCGTGCCGCTGCTGAAAAGGGCCATCTTGATATCTTAACGTATTTAGCTGAAAAAGCGCCTGGCGAACTTCAAGCGATGATTGCAGCAGATAATTATGCTGCTTTTCGTGCCGCTGCTGAAAAGGGCCATCTTAATATCTTAAAGTATTTAGCTGAAAAAGCGCCTGGCGAACTTCAAGCGATGATTGTGGCAGATAATTATGCTGCTTTTCGTGCTGCTGCTGGAAATGGTCATCTTGATATTTTAACGTATTTAGCTGAAAAAGCACCTGACAAGCTTCAAGCGATGATTGCGGCAGATAATTATGAAGCTTTTCGTGCCGCTGCTGGAAAAGGTCATCTTGATATCTTAAGGTATTTAGCTGAAAAAGCGCCTGACAAGCTTCAAGCGATGATTGCGGCAGATAATTATGTTGCTTTTCGTGCCGCTGCTGGAAAGGGTCATCTTAATATCTTAAGGTATTTAGCTGAAAAAGCACCTGACAAGCTTCAAGCGATGATCAAAGCTGATTATGAGCGGTATAAAAATGGTAAATATGACAATGATAATTTTTATACTGCTTTTCGTTGCGCTGCGGGAGCTGGTCATCTTGATGTATTAAAATACCTAGTGGCTCAAGCTCCTAACAAAGTTCGAGAGATGATTAAAGCATCTAACTACGAGGCTTTTCGTTTGGCTGCCGCAGGTGGTTATCTTGGGGTATTAAACTATTTAGCGGCTCAAGTACCTGACAAGTTACAGGCGATGATTAAAGCATCTGATGACTATTATGACTATGAGGCTTTTCGTAAGGCTGCTGCAGGTGGTCATCTTGAGGTATTAAAATACCTAGCAGCACAAGCTCCTGGTAAGCTTCAATCAATGATTCGAGCTAATGATTATGAAGCTTTTCGTGAAGCTGCTCGAAATGGTCATCTTGAGGTATTAAAATACCTAGCAGCACAAGCTCCTGATGCGCTTCAATCAATGATTCGAGCTAAT
>JAGVKL010000050.1 GCA_020050595.1 Legionellales bacterium | reverse complement strand
GCACCATAAGTATCAGCTTTAATCATTTTTTGAAATATATCAGGAGAGGTTTTAGTGTGTAGAAACTCTAATACATCAAGATGACCATTTCTCGCAGCAAAACGAAACGAAGCATAGTTATCTGCTTGAATCATTGATTGAAGTATATCGGCAGGCATTTGAGCGGCTAGATATTCTAATACACCAAGATAGCCGTGTTCCGCGGCTATGCGGAACGCGGCATAATTATCCGCCTTAACTATTTCATCAGTAGGTACTTGAGTAGCGAGATACTTCAATACATCAAGATGGCCCTTTACTGCGGCAACACGGAGGATAGCATAATTATCAGCCCTAATCACTGCCTGAACTCTACCAACGGGTAGTTGAGCGACAAGGTGTTGTAGCACACTAGTATGACCATTTTCTGCCGCTTTACGGAGTGCGGCGTAATTATTTTCCTCAACCAGAGCTTGAAAAATCGAAGGATAGTTGTTCGCCTTCAGCGTCTCAAGGTCACCTGTTTGCACTGCCTGATTAAATGCATTTTTATCAACAAGCATAGCCTCGAAGCCAGCAGGAAGACGAACCTGCCTATTTTGATTAAAAGATTGCATAAGATCGGTCTTGCCAAACTGCTTGAGGCACTTAAAAAATCCACTGAAAATAGAATTATTAGTAAAAAAATAATAAGCCACAGAATGTATAGCTTTGATCGTATAGGCGTTATCATCGGTGGGTAACTCAGATATAGCTCTTCCTAGGCTACTGGGGAAAAACATTTTTTTATACCAGGGTAGTGACCTATAACTATCAGCTAGCTCCTGAATAGCTTTAATATGATTTTTGCGTATGATTATGTTCATAATTAATAAAAAATAAGCTCCACTGTTGCTGATAATATCATAATGTTTAATTATAGTACACAATGACTTTATAATTTTTGTTAAAAACTCCTAGATAATAAGGTTTATTAACCTTGACCTGCCTATACACCTAAGATACTTCAAAGTGCTATTTTTGAAGTATCTTGGGTATATCTTGCTTATTTTGTAATAATTAATGTTTTTATCGCAGCTATTTGTTATTATTTTTTTAAATGACCTTTGAAACTTAAACCTGATGACTGAACTGACTACCGAACAAATCAATCATCTTAAAGAAATAGTCTTACGCTATTTACAAGGCGAGGCTTTGGGCGTTGTTAGCGTCTTATTGGAAACTGAATGCGCCGAGTTAAAACAAAGCAGTAAATCGCTTTATAGAGCAGTCAAACTTGACGATCCTGAGCATGATCCCTTTATTCTCGCTATGCTCAGCAGTCTAAATATTAAAGATTGTCATAAAAAGCGCTTAAAAAAGGCAGCAAATCTTCACGAACTGCTTACCCATCTTTACCATGATGGGCATCATCACTTAGGTTATCTTTTAAAAGTGATTGAGCATACGAAACCCCGCGTTAATCGAGCCATGATGTTTATCTGGGGTGCGGTCATCAGTGCAGGTATAGGTAGTTTGCTGTATTTCTTATGTAAAGAATACGTTGAAACCATGGGGCAGTGGTTTATTCATAATTTTCCTGCCTTTTTAATTACCTGGATCGGAAAAACCTTTTCTGTTTTGGGCAACGTATCGTTGCTTGCCATTGGTTTTAGCGTCATTGGATTAGTGTGGTCTTGGTACGACACCTTCGCCAATGGCACCACAACCACTACTGAAAAACTCAATGGGCTTTTCTTTAAAACACTCACCTATGGTCTTACCATTTTAGCTTATGCGCTGTCTTATATTGATTCTGGTGTGATGTCGTTTTTTGCCGCTTCTTTATTTGTCTTAGGCGCAAGTATTGATGTGTTTGAAAGCGGCTTTGGCTATTATAAGAGCTTGCGTGCTTTACAGACATTTACTATCCCTGCTGAAGACGCCCCTTGGGAGGAGGTTGCTGAATATGAGCGAGCCATCAATTTACATCAGCAATCGGTGCAATCCATCTGGATTAAAATTAGTGCCGCTCTATTAATTACCGTTGCCATAGCCATTTGGAGCTTTTTCCCACCTAGCTTAATTATTAGTACTTGTTGTATCACCTTTATTACCCTTTTGGGGCTTGCTAAATGGTCTGTGGTGACCAATTTAGAGGAAATTTATGCTAACAATTTGCAAAAGAAGCTTAAACAGCTTGAAACAACGATTAAATCGGAGCTAACGCCAGCAGTGCAAGGGACGCTTGCCAAAATTCGCGAGCAGCAAAAAGCGTTGATGCTAAAGGAAGAACTATTGCTAACACGTGAACAAACCTTAAAAGAACGAGAAGAAATGATAGCTAAACGCGAACTGATTATGTCTATCAATGCCGCACGAAATTTACGGGCCCCGCGAATAAGAACCAGCTCCTCTCCTACAGCACGCAGCCCACGCATGATGCACATGCATAGAATACAAGCTAATAACGACGCCATCCTCGACCAGCACATCCCCACCAAAAAACGCCTTGTTTCAGGACATAAAATTCGCTTAAATTTAATCTCCCCTTTGGATTAGTGGGCGTTCACGGGGGATGTTGAATCTTGGAGAAATGGCTATACCGAAGCCCGTAACTTTGAGACAAATAGTCCTCTGCTCTTTTAACCCGAAACGCGCGGCACCCATGGGGTGCTTTTTTCTACGCTCTCACCGCGATGTTCATCACGGCCTGTAGCAAATAGACTAGTGCCTCCTGCGCCTCGCGGTGGTGGTGCTGCTGGTATTCCAGTGGGTTTTACAATAGGTCTTGGAGCGATAGCTTTGGGCGCATGGATAGCTCCGAATCTTGGTACTCCAATCATCGGCATAACATCATCATCAGATAGCGTCGATGGTTCGGATAGCGCTGGCGAACCGGCTTCTTCAGTTGCTGAGGGAGAAATATCACCGCTTATTGGGGGGCTACCCGGTATAGAAAAAAAGGCTCTAATACCTCTTCTAACTGCGTCAGGATCTTCTAAGCGAGCCCAGCTTGCAACAAGAGAAGGGTTGTCTTTTAAACCCCGCACGTCCCTAATCCTCGGGTCAGTCTCATTGATAAGCAATAGCGCTTTTACCATAGCAACCGTTAAAGGAAAAGTATCGGCGGCTCTATTTAGTGCTTCTAAATAAGAAGAGGAATGATGGGCAAGTATATCACTCACAATACTAGGGCGTCGTCTTATGCCTTTTATAGACACGCCTTCAGCTCCTAGTGCTAAACCTACATCAATGCAAACTGCTCGACCATCCGGCATTGTTAAAAAATTGTTACATTGGGGGTCAACAATAATCCGCCCTGAAGCATGAAATATCTCAACTAATGCATCACGTATTTCTTCATCTGTAGAGGGGCGCCCTTCAATATAAGGACAGACCCAACCTTCACCTTCTTTTAGTATAACCGGCCTTGCAGGGGGTAACGCTAGATAAGCATTGATGGTGTTCCATAAAAGAACAGAGCGTGTAGGGTTATCGTACTCATCAGTGAAATAACCTGCTTTTTTTTGAATTTTTAATACCCATTTTCCATCTTCACTCTTATACACATTATTATAGGCGCCACTAACCAACCAAGAATACCGCATGAACAATCTCACTAAATTAACGATCTTTCATATTACCTAATCTGCTTTTATTAGGCTATGATTTTCATAGCCTATATGTAAACGTGACAGCTAAGCCAGGATTGTATACACTTGCTACAAAGATACCTAACTATGCGCCTCTACTAGACCACCGAAGGTGGAGTAATCATAAGAGGTTATTATGAATTACTGCTTGACTTATATTATATGATGCTAAGACACATACCCAATATATTAACCTTAATCCGCTTGGTTTTGATCGCCCCCTTTGTGGTGTCGCTCTACCAACATAACTATGTATATGCTTTTTATATTTTTATTTTGGCAGGCTGCACGGATGGATTAGATGGTTGGATGGCTCGTTATTTTCGTTGGCAAAGTTTCTTTGGCTCTTTTACCGACCCCTTAGCTGACAAGTTACTCATCGCTTCGAGTTTCATCTCCTTGGCATTAATCGGCATTCTGCCTTGGTGGCTGGTTGCTTTAGTTTTTCTACGGGATTTAACTATTTCCTTTGGTGTGTTGGCCTGGTATTGGTTTATTCGCCGAAAATTAGATTTTAAGCCTACATTATTAAGTAAAATAAATACATTCCTACAATTAATTCTCTTAACGGCGTGTTTATTTGAACTTGCTTTTTCTAAATTTATCCCTTACTTAATAGAAACACTCATTGCGCTCACCACGATTACAACCACAAGTACTTATATCGATTACGTATGGACCTGGGGGAAAAAAGCGTGCACCGATATCCACCCAGCCAAATGAATCGACAATTACCTTTGACCATTCGCTTAAATGATGAAGCAACGTTCGCTGACTTTTGTTGGGCAAATAATGCGTTATTGAAAAACCAATTGGAAAAAACCGTTACCGGGAAAGGAGAGCGCTTCATTTATTTATGGGGAGCGTCTGGCAGCGGGAAATCCCATTTGTTGCAAGCCTGTTGCCAAGCCATCAGCCATCAGCAATCGGCTATTTATTTGCCTTTAAGTCTTTTAACCGATTGGGGGGCTGAAGTGCTAGAGGGCATTGAGGAGCAAACTCTAGTTTGTATTGATGATATCGACACGGTCGCTGAAAATGACGCCTTTGAAAAAGGGTTGTTTCATTTATACAACCGCATCCGGGACAACGAGCTCGCAACGCTTATCATGACAGGCAAGCTTCCTCCCGCTCAATTGCCTCTTCAGTTACCCGATTTACGCTCCCGCTTAAGTTGGGGCTTGGTCATGCAAGTTCATGAGCTTGAGGATCAACATAAAATAAATACTTTAAAATTACACGCAGAAAAACGAGGTTTTATACTCTCCGATAGCGTTGGGCAATTTTTAATAAACCGTTGCACGCGTAACATGCATGATTTGCATCAACTGCTCAACCGACTCGATGAAGCCTCTTTAAGCGCTCAGCGTAAGATTACTATTCCGTTTGTGAAGGGTATTTTAAAGCTTTAAGGGTGAGGGCCTGTTTCTTCATCACCTTCATCCGAAGCATCTTCCATCTCAACATCTTCATCATCACCCGAAACATCCTCCATTTCAACATCTTCATCATCACCCGAAACATCCTCCATCTCAACATCTTCATCATCACCCGAAACATCCTCCATTTCAGCGTCTTCGCTCTCTGGCTCTTTTACAACAGCGTCACGCGGTCCCGGATCTTTTATAGCAAGCTCGTCCAGTCGGGTCTTAAATTTGTCGATTAGCACAGCTGATGCTGTCCGTGTTTCGAAGACATTGCTAACCATACCCAGTGAGAAAATAGTGATAAGCGCATTACCTATATTAGCTAAAATACCGCGCATGCCTCGATGTTTGCCCAGTTCCGCGCTAGCTTCGTTAATAGTAGCGCTGCATTGAGCTTTGAAATTGGCGATACTTGATAGCTCGCCGCTTACTAATGAGTTGATATGATCTTCTAGCTTCCTTTTTAAGGTCTTTGTAGACTCTGCGGCTTTAGCATATCCTTGCTGTTCAAATTGTTTAATTTTCTTATCAAGGGCTGCAAATTGCTTAACTAAAGGAAACAATTGGTCAATCACTTCATCCACTTTTTTGGGATCTTTTCCCGCAAGCCTCTCAATTAAAGGTGAAAATACCTTCGTAACTTTATATAAAGACTCTGTATCAATACTCTCTTTTAGCTTAGTTCCTAAGCCCCCTTTATCGTGCATAATATCGTTTGAGGTGTATTGTGCTCTTTTAATTCCCTGTGCCTCTACTGTGTCTTGTATTTTATCTACAAGAAGGCGAGAAAACAGCGGAAATTGTGTTGTAGGCATGGCAGGCGTGGGGGCCTTTTTTACTAAGCGCTTAGGATCATCAGTTGGAATCAAGGTCCGAGCGACCAGAAAGGCATCCGTTTTTAGGGGATTATCAAGGATTTTCACAAGGACATCATAAGCCGTCTGACTAGAGTTTTCTTCTTTTGCTTTAGTTAAATAATCTCTCAATAGTTGACTACGTAGCTCAGCTCTGCTGGAGCCTCTATTAGATACATTGATCGTCTCACCGGTTTTTTTATTTTTAATTTGAAAAAAATCATCACGTTCAGTACCTTCAAACTCCATATCGCTAAGCGGTAATGCTCGCAAAAAAGCAATATTTTTCGCAAGATCTTCCTTTTCCCCGGGGTGCTTTCCTTCAAAATCAAATAATGTATCCTGGTAATCACTGATTTTCGCGAAATAGGCTTGTAGCAAAACCTCTAAAGTAATACTTTGCGCCATTTCTTGTGGAGTAGGAGTGCTAGGCATAGGAACCTCTCAAATTTGTTCTGATTCCTTTAATTATAATCCATGTTCATAGTTTTTGGCGTAGTGAAAGAACTGCGGTAGATTTTGAAGTAAAAGAGGTCTCTTAATGATTTAATAAATGAACCTGACCCCAACGCTTTCTTCTTCGTCACATTAGTGCGGGGCCATGCTGCGGCTCCTCGCCCCCGCGAGACATAGAGCGTAAATGAGCCGCCTGGACTGAACCACCAGGGCCAGGCCATGACTGTGCGCGTGGTCGGAAAAACCCAGGGGATGTTGTAGGGGGGTGGTTTGTGCTCGGAGTTGTATGTCTCATCGCGCTTGTTTCAGCTATCTCTGCCTGCATTGACTCAATAGATCCAAGCTGGGTTTCTAATCGCTCTAATTCTTGCTTTTGCTGAGTCACCACATCGCTATCAGCAAATGCTTCTATATTCTCACGCCCCAAGCCCATCCACTGGCCCACTAAATTTTCTAATGAGGACCGATAAACAGCCCAATAAAGAACCAACGCTGCCAAACCCACCGCTGCACTAGCCACAATCACCGGCCAAAATGTAGGAACAATACTTGCTACAAAAAGACTACCCACGGTCAATGCAAGCGTTTGACCGGTAAAATAACCACTACTAAAAAAGAGAATCGCAGCCATTCCTGCCGTTATAAATCTTGCTATTTTTAACCCAGGTTTATTCATGACAGCCAGATAATATTCACGATCTTTATCGAGCGCTTTATAACGGTCTTCGAGCATAATAATTATCCACCTGAGTTCCATTCGCTCATCCTCAGATAATCGCTCGGTAAAACGACGTCCTATAATTTTCTTAATTTCATTGATTTGTTCAACTTGTTGTAAAAAAATATCCAATAATTGCCTAGATTTACTTAAATTTACGCCAGCTCGCTGAGAAATTTCCCTTAATTCAAAAGCATAAAACAAGCTAAGCGATAAAAGAGAAAAAACAACACCTGCAGCAAATATAGCGATGGTAGGAATAGCTGCAAATAATCCGAGAATCGAAGCAACCCCATCAAAACCCTCACAAATGGCAACCATACTGCCTGCAATAATCAAAGCAATAAAACCGGCTTGATTAAACTGATTAGCATGATGCTTTTGCTGCTTAGCCTCGAGCTCTTTAGGCGTTAAGAATGAATTTTGCAAGTCATCCAGGAGAGAAATCCTTAATGACTCTAAGAAAAAACGCGAGTTATTATCAGCCTCTCCCTGAGTACGGCAAGATAACCATGCAATAACCTCACTTCGCTCCCCAACCTCTAAAGTCGACCAGGCAGAGGGAATAAGCGAGGCATCGATTTGATTCAACTGTGCTATTAATGCTTGCGATTGCTCGCTTAGCTTGACAATAGCCATCTTTCTTCCATTAATAAACATAAATTATGAACACCGTAATATAGTAACGCATTATTATTAAGAAAATATTATGTTTATCATTCCAGGGCCTTATATGTGGCTTCTTGGTTCCTTCATCAGCCTGCTTAACCGCGGTGCAAAGAGCCACATGATCATAGCGACGCCTAAAACCACAAGGCCAATAGAGGCAAAAACGTGGGTATAAATGCTCAATGACTCAAGGCCAGGCTTGCTATTTTTAGGTAAGGCCGTATAAGAAGCTACGAAAGCGCCTGTAAACCCCGCAATGGATGATGTTAAAAACCACATCCCCATGACAAAACCAGCGATCGCTTGAGGCACTAACTCTGCCACCATTGCGACACCCAAAGCAGAAACCAACAATTCTCCCAGACTTTGAAATAAGTAACTAAACACTAGCCACCAAGCAGAGACCATACCTGCTGTATCATGAAAATAGCGCGAAAAATAAAGGAGTGAAAAGCTGACCCCACAACAGGTCATGCCCAAGGCAAATTTATGGGCGATTTTGAAGCGATAACCGTCCTCATCCAATTTTTTATAAAATAAGGCTAACACAGGGCTCATCGCCACTATCCAAACAGGATTTAATACCTGAAAGCTTTGCGGGTCAAGGCTTAAACCCAATAAATCCGGACGAACATTATTCACTGCAAATAAATTTAAAGACGTAGGCATCTGCTGATACAAGGTAAAAAAGACAATCGCTTCTATCATCAAAATAAAGGCCAAGAGCATTTGCAAACGGGCTTCTTTCGTTTCGCGCCACATGTAAAAAAAATAGGTACCCACTACTAAAAAAGTAATCCCCCAAACCAACCGTTGAGCGATGGCAATTTGGTGCAATAAGTAGCTTGATAGCAGCGTAGCCAAGACAATTGCGATAAAAATCAAAATCCATTGCTGCCAGCGAATCTTCTGTTTATCCATTAATGTATTGATGGCTGCAATAGAGCGCCGCTGCAAATAATAATTTAAAAGGCCTAATAAAATTCCAATAAAACTAGCGAAAAACGCGTAAGAATAGCCCCATTTACTGGATAAAATAGGGCCTATAAAAAAAGAAAAAATCGAACCTAAATTGATTGCCATGTAATACAAAGTAAAACCACCGTGCAGACGGGGATCTTGCTCCTTATAACACTTCGCTAACAAGCTAGAAGGATTGGCTTTGAAAAGCCCATTCCCCACGCAAATCAAGGCCAAGGCATAAAAAACATGCTCTTTATCAGTGAGCGATAAGGCTAAATAACCTGAGGCTAAAACAATAAGACCTAAAAGAATGGCTCGTTTTGTACCAATAATTTTATCGCCAAGATAACCACCTAAGGCAACCATCCCATAAACCAAAGCAGCAAATGCTCCAAATGTATAATAAGCTTCTTCGTCACTAAACCCTAAAAACCGAATAAAATAGAGGGTAATCACCGCTTGCACTGTGTAGTAGCCAAAGCGTTCCCAAATTTCCAACATAAAAATCATATAGAATGCTTTTGGCTGTTCTTGAAATAAAGATAGTTTTGACCTTGCCATACCACCCACCTGTCAATTATATTTTCCTATAGTACTGTATTTTAAAATTAATTATTAATTATGGCGAAAATAGCCCTCTACCTTGCCGGTGGTGGTGCCCGTGGGGCCTACCAAGCTGGCGTATTAAAAGCGATCTGCCACATTTTACAAGTCAAGCAATTACCCTTTGCCATGGTTAGCGGGGTAAGCGTCGGCTGTATTAATGCTGCTGTCATCGCACAACATGCAGACGATTTTGCTCTAGGCATTGAGAAACTTGAAACCCTATGGAGCAATATTCGCTGCCAACAAATTTTTAACTCGAGTAATTATCAGTTAGGCAAATCGTTCGTGCGTAATTTGGCAAATTTTGTGGTTAAGCAACAACAAACCGGCTATTTGCTTGATACAGCACCTCTTCATCAGTTTATTAATGATCATATTAATTTTGATAAGATCAAAGAAAATATTGAAAATAAATTGTTAGAAACGATGGAGGTCATTAGCACGTGTTATGAAACACAACAAACTATTTCCTTCTATCAACATTGCGACAAAAATTTTGAAGATTGGCATTATCCTCGGCATGCCAGCCAATGCATAGAAATTGACCGGCCACATATTTTAGCTTCTTGCGCCCTCCCGCTGTTTTTCCCCACCGTTAAAATTGACGGCTTTCATTACGGCGACGGTGGTATGGGACTGGTTGCACCTTTAAGAGGGGCTGTGCGTTTTAATGTTGAAAAAATTCTTATCTTAGGCACTCGGCAATTACCTAGTTTTCCTAATAGAGAAAAATTACGCAATGGACAGGTCGGCTTTGCTCATATCTTAGGTAATATGCTCAATGGTTTATTTCTTGATAATCTCGATCGCGATATCGAGATGGTTAACCGCATGAATGACATCGCCCGGCTTATTTCGATGTGGAACAAACGCCACTCCCCCTGGCGGCCAATTGAAACCTTGCATTTACGCCCAAGCGTCAATGTAGCCGAAATAGCTCAAGCGCAGTATCAGAGTATGCCATCCTTATTACGGTTTTTATTAAATACCCTAGGCGCACAAAGCCATTCTGGGGATTTACTAAGCTTCTTATTATTTGAAAAAGAATTTACATTGAAGTTAATTGAGCTAGGTTATAAAGATACGCTTGCTTCCGCCGATGTGGTGAACGCATTTTTTGCGGGTTAAGGAATTTTGATAACGCAGGTACTTTAAGCTCCCTAGGCGCTTTTGCGATCATCAACTCCATCGGGGGTAACTGATAAGTGAAACCCCAGCGTATGCAGAATTTCATTTGTGCTTCTTAAATAAGGATTTCCTGTACTAGAAATGGATTTATAAAGACTGTTTCTGCCTCTAGAGATTTTTTTGGCGAGTTTAGTCATATCACCATGAGCCTCCACAACATCACGCAGTGCTTCTAAAAACCCATCACCATCACCATCATCAAGTGCCGCATTAAGATATCCTGCAGCTTCAGAAGGTTCTTTTAACGTTTCAATTAAGTAATCACGATAATCGACACTCTTAGCCATGATTTTTTCCTTCTAAATAATCTTTCAAATATTGTTTTGCCAGTTTGATAAATCTTTGGGTCTGTTGTTTTTCTTTTTATTTCTTTCATGGTTAACTGTATCTCATAGGATACGAAAATGCGATTTTATGGTGTAGCTAACATTCTTAACGCAGCCTCCGTATCCGGTCTAACCCCATGCCAGATAAAAAAAGCTTCGGCGCCTTGTTCTACTAACATGCCTAATCCATCTTTTGCAGTAGATCTTTCCGCTTGTGCCCAAGTGAGGAAGGGAGTGGGATGATTTAAGTTATAGGTGAGGTCGTAACAAAAAGGTTTATTGCTGGCTAGTGCGCTAGGTAGGCGTAAACCTTGGGCCGAGGTCGCATTGATAATGACATCAAAGCTTTTATCGGCTAGATCAGCAAAAGGAAACGTAGTCAATTGAGGAAAATCGTTCAGTAGCAGCTGCAATTTTAATGCGGTTCGATTGACTATCGATAGTTGCAGGGCATTGACCGTCAATAAGGAGCCGATAATACCGCGCGCCGCGCCCCCTGCTCCTAGGATTAATATGCGCTTACCCGACAAATCCGTATGACGCTGAATATCCCTTAAAAATCCAATACCATCGGTATTGTCCGCGCACAAAAGGCCTTGATCCATCCATAGTGTATTTACTGCCTTCGCTTGTCTTGCGCGCTCACTTACATGATCACTCATTGCAAAAGCCCGCTCTTTACAAGGGAGCGTGATATTTAATCCCTTCCCCCCTTGGTAGAAAAAAGCCCCAACTTGTTGTTCAAAATGGGCTAAATCAACAAGAATTTTCTCATACGTTAAGCTTATCCCCGTCTGCCTTGCAAAAAGCTCATGAAGCTTAGGGGATAAGCTATGGGCAATGGGATTGCCCATCACAGCGTAGCGTGCTGTCATTTAAGCATGCAAACTTTTGGTGACTAACTCCTTCAAGTCACGGGACAAATCCATACCAGCTAATCGCTGCAATGCTTGCTTAATTAACTGCTGCCTTGGTTTATTTAACTTTTGCCAACGGGTTAAAGGTGTGGCTAATCGCGCGGCAATTTGAGGATTAATCTTATCTAATTGGATTAATACATCGGTTAAAAAGGCATAACCGCTGCCGTCAATTGCATGGAAATTGCGCGGATTAGCTTGGGTAAACATGCCGATAAGCGAGCGTACCTTGTTAGGATTTTTAATGGTAAATGCTTTATGTGACATGAGTTTCTTTACCTGCTCTAGCGTATCCTTATGCTCAGAACTTGCTTGCAGTGAAAACCATTTATCCAAGACTAGTTCATCATGAGCCCATTGCTGATAAAAACGTGCCGTAGCTTGCTCTCCTAGCTTTCGATCGCTGCTATTGATGAGTAAGGCTATACTGGCCATTTGATCCGTCATGGTTTTAGCTTTATCAAATTGTTCCCGACAGAGGGATAACGCTTTTTCTTCATTAGCTTTCATCATCAACCATAAACACATATTGCGCAATTTTCGTCGCTTGTACGCATTTCCATCCATAATATTGTCTTCTTGTTGCCATAACGACTGATAAACGGTTTGTAGCTCAGTAAATAAAGCCAATCCAAGCTCTTTACGGAAGAAATCACGCACCTCTTCTACTAAAGCAACATCAACTTCCTCAAGCATCACTACAACGTCTTCAAAGGCAGGCGGCATCAATAAATCGGCTCGTAATGCAGCATCCAACGCATCATCAAGCAATACATGACGATACGCCTCAATCAATGCGTTAGGAATCTCCCACGTCTCTCGGGCAGATTCATAACAATTTTTTATACAATGAAAAGCCAGGTTTTGAGCGGCGTCCCATTTAGCAAAACCATCCGTTTCACATTGTAATAAGGCCAACTGTTCTTCTTGCGTTATTTCGCGATGCAACATGATAGGCGCTGAGAAATCACGCAGCAGCGAAACTATCGGCTTTTCATATAATCCATCGAAGTGAAAAGATTGCTCCTTTTCTTTAAGCTCTAAAAGCTCGCTAGCCAGCGGCAGTGGATTACCCTCTTGATCAAACAAGGCTATACGAATAGGAATATGAAACGGTTTTTTATTTTTACATTCCGGCGTAGGCGAGCAAGATTGTGTGCACGTTAAGGTTAAAGTACCATCACGATAATCACTTTTAACCGTGACTTTAGGCGTACCGGCTTGGCTATACCATAATTTAAATTGGGTAAAATCAACCCCGTTAGCATCTTCCATCGCTGCCACAAAATCATCAATCGTCACCGCCTGACCGTCATGGCGCTTGAAATACAAATCCATACCACGGCGAAATCCTTCTTTACCTAATAACGTTTGCTGCATGCGAATAACTTCGGCACCTTTATTGTAAACCGTCGCTGTATAGAAATTATTGATTTCCTGGTAAGAGGCCGGGCGCACTGGGTGAGCCATGCTGCCTGCATCTTCTGGGAATTGCATACTACGCAATGCTTTGACATCTAAAATCCGAAAGACATCTCGTGAATTCATATCGCGTGAAAATTCCTGATCACGAAAAACGGTTAGGCCTTCTTTTAAACTTAATTGAAACCAATCACGACAAGTCACACGATTGCCAGTCCAGTTATGAAAGTATTCATGCCCAACCACCCCCTCAATATCAGCATAATCCTGGTCCGTGGCTGTATCAGGGCGGGCTAAGATGTATTTAGAATTAAAAATATTTAAGCCCTTGTTTTCCATCGCCCCCATATTAAAATCACTAACCGCAACAATCATAAAGATATCCAGATCATACTCACGGCCAAACGCCTCCTCATCCCAACGCATGGCTTTCTTAAGCGACTCCATCGCATGAGCGCATTTATCTTCATTACCCGGCTCAACATAAATATGCAGGTCCACTTTCTTACCCGCACAGGTAATAAATTCATCTTTGATACTGGCTAACTGACCTGCTACCAGCGCAAATAAATACGCAGGCTTTTTGAACGGGTCTTCCCACACCACCCAATGACGACCATCGTCTGTTTCGCCAGCATCACGTAAATTGCCGTTGGATAGTAACACGGGGTATTTTTTCTTATCCGCTGTTATGCGAGTGGTATAGGTAGCAAGGACATCGGGACGATCTAGAAAAAAAGTCATGCGGCGAAAACCCTGGGCCTCACATTGGGTACAAAATAATTCATGCGAACGATAAAGCCCTGCAAGCTTGGTATTTTCTTGCGGACGAATACGCGTAACAACGTGCAATAGCGGTGCGTCAGGGCAATTTTTAATAACCAAGTCGCTGCCATCTAAATAATAATCGCTAGCCGCTAGCGGTTTATCGTTTAATTCAATACTAACCAGTTCAAGTTCATCGCCAAATAACCGCAACTCCCCCGGATGTTGGCGGCGCAGTTGCATGCGGTTACTGACCAGGGCATGATCATCATACAAGTCAAAGTTCAACGCCACTTTTTCCGCCGTAAATACTGGCGGCTCATAATCTTTCAAGTAAATCGTAGTCTCTGACATTATCAATGCTCCTCTGTAGAAATCACGGGGTCAGGCCCTGAAGTATCGTCACTTTTTAAACGGTAGCCTGGTTGCTTGCAACCAGGAAAGCATGCCATAACTTGCATCAATACTTAAAGTCCCTGGTTGCAAGCAACCAGG
>JAGVKL010000025.1 GCA_020050595.1 Legionellales bacterium | reverse complement strand
TAAGGAATGATTTCTAAACAAATACGTAGTAAAAGAAGGTTTAAATGCATTGGTTTTTTTATCGATAACGCCCCGAGTTTTAATATAAGCGTTCAGTAAGTTACGACAAGTTTCTTTAGCTGCTCGAGTTCGGGTTATCAACGCATCGAACTCTCTAAGTGCCGCGTCAGTCCTCGCAGGTAATTTTTTATATTCTGACAAAGCAAGCTCCCTCTCTTCCGGCAAAAGCTCTTCATTAGCCATAAGAATTCTTAATTCTAAATTTTTTTGATATAAAAATCCGAGCTTCTTGATGAAAGCAGGGTTGTCTTTAAGCACGCTGACGTCGACGATTGATGGCCGGTATTTTTTTATTAAAAGCAAAGCGCCAATAAGATGAGTAGATAGTAAATTTTCACACCAGGGGTCAGTCCATAATTCATTATAAAGCGTTAGTTCTTCACGTTTTTCTATAGCTTGGCTCGTTTCACTTTTTCTTCGCGATTTTCCATTAACAAAGACTTCTTCTTCTGTTTGAAGTCTAACGGCCAAGCCTACATCGATGCAAAAAACCTTATTAGGATAGGTTGGATGTAAATGGTTAGTCCTAACAAAATTACACTCAAGGCAACCATCCAAAATAATTCTGCCGGTGCGATTAAAAATGTCAATTAAAGCGTCAACTATCTCAACATCGTTCGGCTCAGCTCCCTCGATATAAGGAAAAGTCCAACCTTTGCCAAGTTGTGGATCCTCATGGAGTTGGGCGCTGGGCGTTATATCAGGGTATAGTTCGGCCATTAGGCGAATCGAACGTTCCGGTAGGTCATAGTTATCTGTACGATCGCCATGTTTTTTGGGAACTTTAAAAACCAATGTCCGTTTACTGTTTACAAAAGCTTGGTTATAAGCTCCTTCCCCTAATAAACTCCATACCATAATCATCTACCTTTAAAAGACGTTTAATTTTCCAATTCGGTTTTTATTTGATCATATACTACACTAATTCTCGCCCACCATCCACTGTCAGTAATTGTCCCGTTATAAAATTATTATCAACAAGGGCAAGCATTGCTTTGGCAATAAATTGTGGCTCGCCATGGCATTTAAGTGGGGTCTCTTCGAGGATGTTTTGTTGGATTTTTTCGCTAATCGCATTTTCCCCTTCTGGCCATGCAATAGCTCCGGGGGCAATGGCATTGACTCGTACTAACGGTGCAAATTCGCGGGCTAATACTTTAGTTTGCATGGCTAAAGCGGCTTTTGATTGGCAATAGACGGCATAGTTTTTTAGCGGACGTTTAGCATGAATATCCGTGATATTAATGATGGCCCCTTTTTGCACGGCAAGATGAGGGTAAGCTTTTTGACTTAGCCAAAAAGGAGCTTGTGCATTGATTTTAAATAAAAAATCCCAATGGGTTTCATCGAAAGCATTCGCAGTAGACGTTTTACCAAACGTTGAAGCATTATTCACGAGCAAGTCTAATCGTTTTTTCCAAACGTAAGCTTTATCAATTAACGACAAGACCTCGCCCTTCATCGCTAAGTCTGCTGTTAAAACCAACGCACTATCAGGGCGGGTTGTATTCATTGCTTGGCAAAGTGATTCAGCTTCGTTTAGGGAGGAAAGACAGTGAATAATTACATCATAGCCTGCTTCATGAAGAGCAATGGCCATCGCTTTTCCTATACGCCTTGCAGCGCCGGTTACTAAAGCTACTTTATGATTTTCTTTTTTCAATACCTGTTCCTCGCGTTACGCTGGATTCCCGCTTGCGCGGAATGACAAAATTACTTTTTGTTATGTACAATGCTCTATGTATAATACGCGCATGACACTATTTGATCTTATCTCTAAAAAAATAAGCATAAAAGGGGACTTACCTTTTGTAGACTATATGCAATTGACATTGTATGCGCCCGACTTGGGCTATTATAGCGCAGATTTGCAAAAATTTGGTGCAGAAGGTGATTTTATTACAGCGCCGGAATTAACACCCTTATTTGGCCAAACCTTAGCTCAGCAATGCCAGCAGATCTTTCCTGTATTAACCAAGCCTATTCTATTTGAATTTGGCGCAGGTTCAGGCCGTTTATGCGTGGATCTCTTAGTCGCGCTTGAAAAATTAAATCAATTGCCGGATGAATACCATATTTTGGAGGTGAGCGGGCATTTGCGCGAGCGTCAACGGACGCTGATTGCAGAACGCATCCCTCACTTAGCATCTCGGGTAAAATGGCTATCGCAATGGCCTTCGTCTCCTTTTGAAGGCGTGATGATTGCCAATGAAGTGTTAGATGCCATGCCGGTACATCGATTTTTACAAAAAAAGGAAGGGTTATTTGAAAGTTACGTTATTTTAAATGAAAACAATGAATTAGATGAAATTTACAAACCGTGTACGGACCCGCGCCTCATCGATTATGTCCGCCGCGTTTTCCCCCCCGATGTTTACCCGTATCAATCCGAAGTGAATTTATTCGTGGAAGATTGGATAAAACAATGTTCAGCCATGCTTAAGAAAGGCGCTTTTTTTATGATCGATTATGGTTTTCCTCGCCATGAGTATTATCACCCTGAGCGTTCTCAGGGCACGTTAATGTGCCATTATCGCCACGTGGCTCATACCAATCCCTTCGCCTATCCAGGCGAGCAGGATATTACAGCCCATGTTGATTTTACGCAGGTGGCTGAGGCGGCGGTTTTGGCTGGTTTTCATGTGGCGGGCTTTACGAATCAGGCCTCTTTTTTGCTGGGCAATGGTTTGTTAAGCTTATTGTCGGATGTTCAAGATGAACGTGAGCAAATTAATAATCAACAAGCAGTGAAGAAATTACTGGAGCCCCACGAAATGGGGGAGCTTTTTAAAGTCATAGCACTTACCAAACAGTTAGAATTGCCGTTGAATGGATTTCAATTGCAAGACAAGCGAGCGAGTTTATAACGATGGCCAAATACTTAACGACGGTGGAGCTTCAAAAAGAATCCATGAAATTTTCAGCCGGGCACACGACTATTTTTTCTGCAACGGAGCGCGAGCCACTTCATGGGCACATGTATGCCGTTTATTTAGCCTTGACGACTTGGGTGGAAGACAACGGCATGACCTTTGATTATCGCTATTATAAGGAGCGTATTCATCTTTTATGTCGCCAATTAAACCAGACCTTTTTAATGCCGCAGCATTCTCCTTTTTTACAGTATGCAGAAGATGAGGATTATTATTACTTTACGTTTAACCATAAAAAAATTCCGTTCTTGAAAGAAGACGTCACGTTAATGCCCTTGACGAATATTACTGTTGAAGAATTATCGCGGTGGTTTGTTAATGAATTAGTTAAAGATAAAGACGAATTAAAGCGGCATCGTATTGAGCAAGTGGTTGTCAAAGTGTTTTCAGCCCCAGGGCAGTCTGCCAGCCATACGTGGCATAAGTAATGAAAGACATCTTTCAGGTATGTATCCCCCATACCCATCGAGATTTTTTTGATTATTATGCGGAAGGATTAAATCCTGCTATCGGGGCGCGAGTGTGGGTGCCTTTTCGTCAACAAACGCGGATGGGGGTGGTGATTGGCCAGTATCAGCCGGAAACACCCTATTCTTCCACGAAATTCATTAGTCAATTAATCGATGAAAGTACGTTTCTTTCAGGCGAAGTATTAGCCCTATGCCAATGGGTGAGTGAATATTATCAATCGCCTTTATCCGAAGTGATTCCCTTAGCATTGCCTAAAAAATACCGTTTAGGTGAGGAAGGGCAATTACCGCAAGGCCTTTATTATTCTCTAACCCTAGATAGTGAAAAAGCGCATCAATTGCTGCCTAAGCGAGTGCGGCGGCAACATGAGTTAATCGACTTTTTAGCGCACTATAAAAAACCGCTGGCTAAAAAAACCATTTTTCAACAGGGGTTTAATAAGGGGCAGTTGGATGCTTTGTTGGAGAAACAGATCATCGCTTTAGATTTGCAAGCAGAAAAACCACCCTTGCCCTCTACTGTACTTACCCCTCCTTTGCCGCTTAATTCGGAACAGAACATGGCCGTGCATGTGATAACAGCTCATTTGGATGCGTACCGCTGTTTTTTATTACAAGGGGTTACAGGCAGTGGTAAAACGGAAGTTTATTTGCAAGTTATTGCAGAGGTTTTAGCGAAAGGGAAGCAAGTCTTAGTATTGGTTCCTGAAATTGGTTTAACCCCGCAATTGCTGCGCCGTTTTCAAGAGCGTTTTCATGCACCTATGGCGGTTATTCATTCTAATTTAAACGATACAGAGCGAAAGCTTGCTTGGCACTGGGCTAAGGAAGAAGAGGTTAAGTTAGTCATCGGGACAAGGGCGGCTATTTTCACACCCATGCCTTCGTTGGGTTTAATTGTAGTCGATGAAGAGCATGATGCTTCTTTGAAACAAATGGAGGGGGTGCGTTACTCGGCCCGTGATACTGCTTTGATGCGTGCGCATCTTCGTCATATCCCTATTATTTTAGGCTCGGCAACGCCAAGTCTTGAGAGTTTATATAATGCAACGATTAATAAATACACCCTACTTCGGTTGAATCAAAAGGCATGGAGTGGGAGTAAGCCCCTGCATTATCAAGTATTAGATATTCGAAACCAAACACTAAAGCATGGGCTAGCCGCCACTTCTTTACAAGCGATTGCCCATCATTTGGCGCAACATAATCAAGTATTGGTTTTTATTAACCGCCGTGGTTATGCGCCTGTATTACTGTGTCATCAATGCGGCTTTATGGCTGATTGCAAAGCGTGTGATGCGCATTTAACCCTGCACCGAGGCTTAGGGCAATTGATTTGTCATCATTGTGGGCGTGTGGAAAAAATTCCTCTGCATTGTAAGGCTTGCCAAAGCCATGATTTACTTCCCATCGGCGCAGGGACGCAGCGCGTTCATGAGTTTTTACAATCAGAGTTTCCTAATGTGCCTTTGCTTCGCATGGATCGAGATGAGGTGCGAGGTAAAAAGGCGCTGGATGATTCGTTGGATTTAATCAACCGCGGTGATGCGCAATTGATTGTGGGCACGCAAATGTTAGCGAAGGGACATCATTTTCCGCGGGTGACATTGGTGGTGGTATTGGATGCGGATAATGGGTTTTATAATCAGGATTTTCGTGCATTAGAGCGGTTGGGGCAGCTGTTAACTCAAGTGGGCGGGCGCGCGGGGCGTGCGGAATTTCCAGGGGAGGTGATTATTCAAACGCATTTACCCCACCATCCCATGTTAAATTTATTATTGCAGCAAGGGTATGACGCTTTTGCCCATTCGCTTTTAACCACTCGTCAACAGGCGGATCTACCACCTTACCACTTTCTTTCGATTATCCGTGCGCAGGGAAAGCAGTTAACTAAATTATTGCAGTTTTTACATGCCATCAAAGAACAATTAAATAAAGCACATTTAGTCGTGTTAGGCCCAGCGCCTGCTCCGTTAGCAAGAAAAGCAGGTTATCATCGACTGCAGTTATTAGTAAAATCGCCTTCTCGAGCTAAATTAAAACTTGCATTGACCGAGATTCGCGACTGGTTAACAATCAATAAATTAAGTAACGGGATTCGTTGGAATATCGATGTCGATCCTATCGACTTATCATGAGGCAAGTATGCAGAAATTACCCCAATTAAAACCGGGTGATAGTGTAGAAATTATCGCACCCTCTTCTCGTTGTACAGATACGCGTCTTCAGGAATTAAAGGCGTTATTAAAATCGTGGGATCTAAATTGTATTGTTGATGAGCGCATCTTTGGCGATGACCTCTTGTGCGCCAATACCGATGAAATACGTTTTGAATTATTAAAAAAAGCACTAGAGCGCAACGAATCGAAAGCGATTATCTGCGCGCGCGGAGGCTATGGCAGCATGCGATTGATTCCTCGGCTAGCCACATTAACCCCACCAGCCCAGGCAAAATTATTCGTGGGCATGAGTGATATTACGGCGTTAAGTTTATATTTAGAGCGCCACTGGCACTGGCCTACCCTTCATGGCGGCGCGTCGCCGGATATTTTTTCAAAAGAATCGCTAAGGACATTGAAAGCGTTTCTATTCAATGAGGTTAAGGAGGTTAGTTTAAATGGTAGACCGTTGAATGCTCAAGCCCAAGAGGTTAAGACGTTAAAAGCAACGATTACTGGGGGTAATTTATGCTTGGTGCAAACAAGTCTTGCTACCCATTGGGAAATCGATGCACGTAAAAAATTTATTTTATTAGAGGAGGTTGGTGAGCGGGGTTATCGTGTTGATCGCATGCTAGAACAGCTGAAGCAAGCGGGCGCTTTTGACGAGGCAAGTGCGATTATCTTCGGCGATTTTCTAAAAGGTAACGAACCCGACGGCTCTTCTTTAATTGCACCCGTTTTAAACCGATTTGCTGAAACTATTCCTATCCCGGTCGTTCAAATAGAAGGAGTAGGACACGGACACACAAACGTCCCCATCCCCCTCGGAGTAGAGACGCAACTTCAATTAGGGAAGGAGGTTAAATTGACCTATTGTCCCGGATTATTGAGAATCTAGGGTTTGTTGACCATTGGTGACCCTAGAGCTCCCAGTCTTCTATTCGTAATCCGGTAATGCGTGAAAACTCCTTTGTATTATGTGTCACTAATATCAAATTATTGGATAAAGCAATTCCTGCTATCTGTAAATCGTAAGGTCCTATGGGTGTTCCTAATGTGCTTAATTGAGCACGAATATTCCCGCAAATTTCAGCTGCCGCATCATCAAACTGTAAGGAGATAAATTGAGCAAACAAAGTTGTTAATAAGTCTAAGTTCTTGTTTTTATGAGTGCTCTTATAGGCGCCGAAATAAAGCTCAGATTTAACAACAGAACATAGCGCAATATCCGATGGATTTGTTAATCCAAATTTATCTTTAATGGGTGAGGCTTGTTGATTTAATAATTTTATCCAAGCGTTGGTATCAAGAAGAAATCTCATTTAAGCTCATCTCGTTGCTCATAATCTCCTTGTTGAGGGCGAGTTAATGGTTCTCCTTGCCACCCCCCTACAATGCGCTTAAGAATATCTGGCGAGCTGGGTGCGGTATGGAAGCTTCCCGTATTTGTGGCTTCTTCAAGAATAAATTTAACCTCCCCCTGTACAGAGCGATGATGCAATTTTGCTCTATCTTTTATGCAGGTAAGCGTTTTAGGATCAATATTTCTAAGAAGTAGTTGAGCCATTTAAGCAGTCCAATATCAAAGTGATAATATAATGATATCATTTTGATATTGGATTGCAAGGAAAGGGCAAGAGTCTGACTACTTTTCCGCTCCCTGACGGTCGCGGTTCGGAGTCCCTCATGGTCGCGGTTCGGAGGTCCTCATGGTCGCGGTTTGGATTTTTATTAAATGGCAATTGGGGCTTTTATGCTGGGGTGAGCTTGATAGTTGATGAATTCAAAGTCTTCAAAGTGGTAATCAAATAAGGAAGCGGGTTTGCGTTTGATGAGTAAGGTTGGTGGTGGGAAGGGTTGGCGTTGTAGTTGGGTTTGGGCTTGTTCGAGGTGATTTAAATACAAATGACAGTCGCCTCCAGTCCAAATAAACTCGCCTACATCAAGTCCGCATTGGGCGGCTACCATATGCGTGAGTAGGGCGTAAGAAGCAATGTTAAAAGGTACGCCTAAAAATACGTCGGCTGAGCGTTGATACAGTTGGCAAGATAAGCGGTTATTGGCTACGTAAAATTGAAATAAAGCATGACACGGAGCCAGCGCCATTTTATCAATCTCCCCTACATTCCAAGCGTTGACAATCAGGCGTCTTGAGTCGGGGTTGGTTTTAATTTGTTGTAAGACATCGGTTAATTGATCGATGGTTCGTCCATCCGGCGTTGCCCAGCTTCGCCATTGTTTGCCGTAAACAGGCCCCAGGTTGCCTTGTGCATCGGCCCATTCATCCCAAATAGTTACGCCGTTTTCATGAAGGTAGCCTATGTTCGTATCACCTTTAAGAAACCATAATAATTCATGGATAATACTGCGCATGTGCAGCTTTTTGGTGGTCACTAAAGGAAAACCTTCGGCTAAATTAAAGCGCATTTGATAGGCAAAAACGGATAAAGTACCAGTGCCTGTGCGGTCTTTTTTCTCTACGCCTTGTTCAAGAATATGCTCAATGAGCTTTAGGTATGTTTTCATGTCGTTTGACCCACCATAATATAAATCCTAGAAGTAACATGGGAATAGAAAGTAATTGCCCCATGGTTAACCAGTTAAATGCGATAAAACCTATTTGTAAATCGGGCTCGCGCAAGCACTCACTGATTATACGGGCAATTGCGTAACCCATCAAAAAAACCCCCGACACGCACCCTGCTGGCCGAGGTTTGGCGGCATACCACCAAACAAGAATAAATAAAGCAATGCCTTCTAAGCCCAATTCGTATAATTGCGAAGGATGGCGGGGTTCTGTGCCTGCACGAGGGAAAATAACTCCCCAGGGCATGGTAGTTATTCGGCCCCATAGCTCTCCGTTAATAAAATTCCCAATTCGTCCTAAAGCCAAGCCTAAAGGTACTAAAGGCGCAATAAAATCACCGATTTCCCAAAACGGTTTTTTAACTTTATATTTAAATAACCATAAAGCAGCGATGACGCCAAGCAGCCCCCCGTGAAACGACATGCCCCCTTCCCATAACTTAAAGAGAATCCAAGGCGCATGAATAAACTGTGGGAAGTTATAAAACAGCATATACCCTAGCCGACCACCAATAATTACCCCTAAGGCGGCATAGAAAATCAAATCGCCTATTTGTTCGCCGCTCCAATTTAAATGGTAGCGCCGTACTCGAAAGTGGGCTAGTCCAAAGGCGAGTAAGAAGCCTAACAGGTACATAAGGCCATACCAATGAACCTGCAGAGGACCAAGGGAAAAGGCAACGGGATCAATATTTGGAAACGCTAGCATGTTATCTCCTGAATCTATTTATTCCTTTAAGCTGTAGCCTGGCTCTGGCGGATCGGCACAAATTCAAACACAATTGCGCAGCCCTAAGGAGCAAAGCGGATTACGGGGTTTCTCAACTAATAATACGCTCCCCGTAATAGAGCAACAAAAACAATGCGTAAACACATTTGCATTCATTGATCTTTAGAGTAATCCCCGTAATCCGCTTTGCTCCTTACGGGCTACGATTTCCCTGCTCTAATTAAACTACCTAATCCCTCGTCTTCTAATATTTTTTGTAAATGTAAGCGGATTTCTGCTGGATGTTCAAGCTCAAGCACATCTGCTAACACTTTGCGGGCTTTCGTAATGGAAATACTTCGCACTATCCATTTAATCCGCGGTAAACTCGCAGAATTCATACTTAGCGTATCAAAGCCCATGGCCAAGAGTAAAATAACCGCAAAGGGATCGCTTGCCATTTCACCGCAAATACTTACTTCAACACCGGCCGCATGCCCCCCCTCTACAATTTTTAAAAGGGTTTGCAGCATGGCTGGATGAAGCGAATCATAAATAGCAGCCACTCGAGCGTTATTGCGATCCACGGCTAATAAATATTGCGTTAAATCGTTGCTGCCCACGGAAAGAAAATTGACTCGTTTTGCTAAATCCTTTGCTAGATAAACGGCTGCAGGTACTTCTATCATCACGCCAAGTTTAGGCTTTTCAATGATACATCCTTCTTCTAATAATTCAGCATACGCTTTGTCAATTAAGAAGGAAGCTTCATCAACTTCACTGAGCGAGGTGACCATGGGCAGCATGATACGAAGGTTATTTAATTCCTCATTGGCGCGCATCATGGCTCGCACTTGCAATAGGAAAAGATCAGGATGATCCAGTGTGACGCGAATACCTCGCCAACCTAAATAAGGATTTTCCTCTTCTATGGGAAAATAAGGTAACACTTTATCTCCACCAATATCCAGGGTCCTCATGGTTACAGCTCGGGGAGCGAAGGCTTTAAGAATTTGGCGGTAAATAATATATTGCTCATCTTCCGAAGGAAAGCGGTCGCGGCTCATAAAAGGAATTTCAGAACGATATAAGCCCACTCCCTCAGCACCCACACTCATTGATAAGCCTGCGTCCATAGCCAAGCCGGTGTTAACTTGCAAAGAGACACGATAATTGTCAATCGTTTCAGCAGGCTTCTCTCTTAGGCTTTCAAGGCTTTGATTTAAGGCATCTTCTTCTTGAATTAATTGTTTGTATTCAGTCAGTAAAGCCTTGGTGGGTGAAATAAACACATGGCCGTAATAACCGTCAACAATCATTGCGCGCCGGGATAGATGCTCTATCTTCAAGCCGCGAACGCCCATGACCGTAGGGATGCCTAACGCTCGTGCAAGAATGGCCACATGAGAATTACTGGCTCCTTTGGCGGACACCACGCCAGCTAACTGGCCTTCAGGTACTTCGGCGAGTGCTGCTGCGGTTACTTCTTCGCCTACAAGAATGGTTCGCCGCGGATAAGCAATATTTTCTTGTTGAGATAACTGTAATTCGGCAAGGACGCGCCGGCCAATATCACGGATATCGCTGGCTCGTTCGCGTAAATAGTCATCCTTCATCGTTTCAAATTGCAAAACGTGTCGTTTGATAACAGCAGCTAAGGCGGCTTGCGCGGTTAATTGCTCCTTATGAATTTCCTCGATAACTTCGGCCTCTAAATTATCTTTATCTAAAATTCGCAAATAGACATCAAATAAGGCTAATTCATCTTCATCCACGCTTTTTTTCATGCGTCGGCCTAATCGGTGCATGTTTTCGCGAGTTACTTGCAATGCTTCCTGGAATAGGGTTATTTCCTGATCTAAATCATCCGCTGTATTGCGAGGAACAGCATCAATATCAGCAGGGGGATAGACGACAATCGCGCTCCCAACAGCTACCCCCGGAGCGCTACCGATTCCTGTTAAAGATATTTGTACAACGTCTGGATTTATCAATCCTTGCGCACTGGGTTGTGTTAATTCTGTAAGCTCACCCGTCGTTTCGGCTTGCGCTATGATGCCGCCGAGCTGGGCTGCTAATGTAATTAAAAAGGCTTCTTCCTCGTCATCAAAGGAGCGATTTTCAATGCGTTGGGCCGTTAAAACACCATAAAGTTTACGATGCTGAATGATTGGGACGCCTAAAAAGGCATGCAAGTGATTTTCACCCAATAATGGATTTTGGTAAAAATCGGGATGATGTTGGGCATCGTCGAGGTTAACGGGTTCTTCGCGTCGACCCACAAGGCCAATGATGCCTTGATCTAGCGACATTCTTACTTTTGCTTCGGCTTGCTTATTTAAGCCGTCGGTGGCGATTAGTACATATTCGCTATGGCGATTATCGATGAGGTAGACGGATACAGCATCCGTAGTTACTGCGGTACGTACACGTTGTACCAATATGGCCAGAGCCTCGGTTAAATGGCTGGCTGTGCTCACATCCTGTACAATTCGTTTTAATATTTTTAACATTTTAGGACATACTATTCATGTTTCAATACCTGCTAGGGTGTAAATTCATTTGTAACTATTCACGCTTACATTTATTTTCAAGTCAATGGGGTTAGCCCTAAGTAATCCTTACAAAAATTGAACGGATAATATTTCATCGTCTAAACCACCTTGTTTAAGCCAGAGTAGCCCGTAACTGACGGACCGGCGCCAATTCAAACACAATTGCGTAGCCCGTAAGGAGCAAAGCGGATTACGGGGTTTCTCAACGAATGATACGCTCCCCGCAATAGAACAACAAAAACAATGCGCAAACACAGTAGCATTCATTGGTCTTTAGAGCGTAATCCCCTTGATCCCCGTAATCCGCTTTGCTCCTTACGGGCTACGCCATATCGGGAGCTCAATTGTGTTTATCCGTCAGTTACGGGCTACTCTGGCTATCCAGGCTTTTTTAGTTCATTCGCTGCGCAAAATTATTACTTAGGGGTTAGCCTCCCCATAAACCTACCTTTTTTTACGGTGCGTCCCAAAAGGGGGGCGGCGTTTTTTTAAAAGCGGTTCTAATTCTTTTAACGCTTGTGTATAAACCTGTTTTTTAAAAAAAATAACATGCTCTTGCGGCTCGTGGTAATCTATCCAGCGCCAACTATCGAATTCTGGCGAATTACTTAAATCCAAGCGAACCTTCTGCTCGCTAGAAATTAACTTTAACAAATACCATTTTTGTTTTTGGCCAATAACCAGCGGCTCACTGCCATGTCGTAAGTATTGTTTAGGAAGGCGGTATTTCAGCCAACGTTTAGTCACGCCTAAGATTTCAATGTCGTTGCGTTCTAGGCCAATTTCTTCCCGTAACTCACGAAACATAGCGTCTTGGGCAGATTCGCCCGGCGCAAGCCCCCCTTGTGGAAACTGCCAAGCATCATGCCCATGGCGCTTCCCCCAAAAAACCCGGCCGGAATCATTAATTAGAATGATCCCAACATTTAACCGGTAGCCGGCGCGATCAATTATCATGATAGTAAACTAATGTACTTATTAATGTATTGATTTTTTCATAAAAGGCTTTAGGTTGGCAATAAAATTGTAGCGGAAAAGTAAATCCGAACCACGACCGTCAGGAAGCGGAAAAGTAAATCCGAACCACGACCGTCAGGGAGCGGAAAAGTGAATCCGAACCACGACCGTCAGGAAGCGGAAAAGTAAATCCGAACCACGACCGTCAGAGACTGTGGAAATTATCGAAATTTCTTGATATAGATTACAACACAATTAAGATAAAGATTTTTTTAAAAAGGATTTAGCGTGTATACGG
>JAGVKL010000052.1 GCA_020050595.1 Legionellales bacterium | reverse complement strand
TTGCTTGCAACCAGGAAAGCAGGCCACAGCTTGCATCAATACTTAAAGCCCCTGGTTGCAAGCAACCAGGCTACATGGTTTAACAAAAAATCCCACCGTACTGATATTAAGAGGATTTGGTGGATTGGATATTGTTGCTGAGGTATCGCCACTTTCTAAACCGTAGCCTGGTTGCTTGCAACCAGGAAAGCAGGCCACAGCTTGCATCAATACTTAAAGCCCCTGGTTGCAAGCAACCAGGCTACATGGTTTAACAAAAAGTGACGATACCCCAGGGTCCAACCTACCCCATTTTATTTGGATAGACCAGAGTTGCAACCATCAGGGCTACCATAAGAAAATTAACTGCTGTAATACAATTCAAATTCAATTGGATGCACTAAACTACGTACTTGATTGATATCCATTTCACGCAAAGCAATATAACTTTGAATAAAATCTTTAGTAAACACATCGCCTTGTAATAAGAAGTCATGATCTTGCCGCAAACTTTCTATTGCTTGCTCTAGAGAAGCAGAAACAGTCGGCACATCGATTAACTCTTCCGGGGGCAAATCATATAAATCCTTATCAATAGGTTGTCCTGGATGAATTTTCTTTTGAATACCATCTAAACCAGCCATCATCATGGCGGTAAAAGCAAGATACGGATTAGCCGCTGGATCAGGGAATCGCACTTCAATCCGACGCGCTTTAGGATTTCCCACATGAGGAATGCGAATAGCTGCCGAGCGGTTGCGCGCAGAATAGGCTAATAAAACAGGCGCTTCAAAGCCAGGAACTAAGCGTTTATAGCTATTAGTAGTCGGGTTAGTGAAAGCATTTAGCGCTCTTGCATGTTTAATAATGCCACCAATATAGTAAAGTGCCGTTTCTGATAATCCAGCATATTGGTCACCTGAAAAAAGATTGACACCGTCCTTGACTAACGATTGATGACAATGCATCCCGCTGCCATTATCACCCACTAGTGGCTTAGGCATAAAGGTGGCCGTCTTCCCATAGTTATGGGCAACGTTATGGACAACGTATTTTAAAATTTGTAGTTCATCCGCTTTTTTTGTCAGTGTATTAAACCGTGTTGCCACCTCACATTGATTAGCCGTTGCTACCTCATGATGATGCGCTTCAACTACAATACCTAAGGATTCCATCGTTAAAGAAATAGCGGAGCGAATATCCTGGGATGAATCCACTGGAGGAACAGGGAAATAACCACCTTTAACCGCAGGCCGGTGACCCGTATTTCCTCCATCCACTATTTTTCCAGAATTCCAGTGCGCTTCTTCCGAGTCGATTTTATAAAACGCCCCGCCCATGGTGGTTTCCCAACGCACGTCATCAAAAACGAAAAACTCAGGCTCAGGCCCAAACAATGCTTGATCAGCAATGCCTGTGGATTGCAAATAAGCTTCTGCCCGCTCTGCCAACGAACGCGGATCCCGCTCGTAACCTAGCATGGTTTTAGGATCTACCACATTACAGCGAATAAATAAGGTATTTTCCTGATAAAACGGATCTAATAAAACAGAGTCTAAATCAGGCATAAGTGCCAAATCAGATTGATGGATTTTTTGCCAGCCCTTGAATGATGAGCCGTCGATCATTTTACCGTTTTCAAAAAAATCATCATCTACAGCTGATACTGGGATCGTAATATGTTGCTCTTTTCCCAATGTATCCGTAAACCGCAGGTCAATGAATTTAGCATCGTTTTCTTTAATCGCTGCAAGTAATGCGTTGTCACTCATGATTATCTCCATGTAAGGCGGGTCAATTGAGCAAGTTTGGAGATAGGGTTTGAACTCCATCATTGCCGGCTTAGTTTAACCTAACTTCAGCAGTTAAATCTACTTCGATCCGCTAGCCCACTGCGGTGTGTTGAGCCAAAGCCCAACCTTGAGGTATCGTCACTTTTAAATGTAGCCTGGTTGCTTGCAACCAGGAAAGCACGCCATAACTTGCATCAATACTTAAGGTTCCTGGTTGCAAGCAACCAGGCTACATGGTTTAACGAAAAGTGGCGATACCTTAGGGCCCAACCTACAGCATCAATACTTAAAGTCCCTGGTTGCAAGCAACCAGGCTACATGGTTTAACGAAAAGTGGCGATACCTCAGGGCCCAACCTACAGCATCAATACTTAAAGTCCCTGGTTGCAAGCAACCAGGCTACATGGTTTAACGAAAAGTGGCGATACTTTAGGGCCCAACCTACAGAAATTTTGAAGTTTCTTGGGTGTATATGAGCGTTGCGCTCAATACATCGAATTAAGTGACTTATTTATGTTAATCAATTAAAATAGATTTTCATTTTTTATAGCTCTTCCCTTATGAGTGCCTATCAATACCAAGCACTAAAAAAATCAGGGACTACCTGCAAAGGTGTAATTGAAGCGGATTCTGAACGGCATGCTCGGCAATTATTGCGCGCTCAAGGCATGATTCCGACCCATGTGCACACCTTAAAAAAAACCGCTCTTATTCAGCATAAGGATAAGCTGAAATCACAGGATTTGGCATTGTTTACCCGCCAATTAGCCACGCTATTGGCAGCGGGAATTCCTGTGGAAGAAGCATTGCGCGGGGTTAGTGAGCAAACAGAAAAAGATAAAATCAGACACTTCATTATCGGCGTGCGCTCCAAAGTTATGGAAGGCTATGCTCTGGCGCAGGCAATGGCTGAATACCCTTATGCTTTTCCTGAGCTCTATCGAGCGACCGTAGCAGCCGGCGAACAAACTGGCCGCCTAGACCTGGTCTTAGAAAAATTAGCCGACTATACGGAAAATCAACAAAAAATACGGCAAAAAATCCAGCAAGCGTTAATATATCCAACACTCATGGTGGGGGTTTCTACGCTTATCATCAGCTTTTTATTAGCATTTGTAGTACCGAAAATCATAGAGGTTTTTACCACCAGCGGCCAAGCACTGCCAGCTATGACGCATGTCTTAATTAGCGCAAGCCACTTTATTCATAATGATGGGCTTTACACGCTGTTAATTATTGTTTTATTGTTATTTACCTTTAAGCGAAGTCTAGATAATGAAAAAATAAGCCTTAAATGGCATCAATTTATTTTAAAATTACCCCTAATATCTTATTTAGTTCGCACGGTTAATGTTGCTCGTTATATTCACACGTTTGGTATTTTATTTGCAGCTGGGGTCAGTGTTTTAGAAACCATGCAAGTAGCGGCTGGATTGATTACCAATCGAGTTATGCGGCAAGCCTTTGATACCGCAACGATAAGGGTACGCGAAGGAGTACCTATTCACCAAGCATTAAAGGAGACCAGTTATCTTAGCCCTATGGCTATTCATTTAATTGCTAGTGGCGAAAAAAGTGGTCAACTTTCCACAATGATGGAACGCGCTGCTAATCATTTAGATGGTGAGGTTCAGCGCTTGATTGATACGGCATTAACACTGCTCGAGCCCTTGGTTATTTTGTTAATGGGAGCAATTGTACTTTTTATTGTCTTGGCAACGCTATTGCCCATTTTTTCTATGGAGCAATTAGTCACTTAAATTAGGAGTTTTAAACTATGAATAAACAACAAGGTTTTTCTTTAATTGAAATTATGGTGGTGGTCGTTATTCTTGGAATACTTGCATCAATCGTTGTCCCTAAAATCATTAGCCGTCCCGATGAAGCGCGAGTGGTAAAAGCCAAACAGGATGTATTAGCTATTCAAAATGCCCTTGATCTTTATAGGCTTGATAATGGTTTTTACCCTACGACAGAGCAAGGTTTAATGGCGCTGATTGAAAAGCCCACGAGCAACCCTATTCCGCATGACTGGAAGATTTATCTTAAATCGTTGCCAAAAGATCCATGGGGTCGTGAATACTTGTATTTAAACCCAGGCCAACACAGCGAAGTGGATGTATTCACCTTAGGTGCTGATGGACAACCCGGCGGGACAGGCATTAACGCCGAAATTGGTAATTGGGATGCAAAATAAAGGGTTTACCCTCATTGAAATTCTAGTGGTCATTCTCATTATTGGAATTACCCTAGGCTTTGCTTTGCTCTCATTTGGCGATTTTGGCGAAAAAAAACGTATTATCACCGCTGCTGAACAATTTATAAATTATACTGAACTCGCCCAACAACAAGCCATTTTAGAAAGTAGTACGTTGGGTATTCGCATTCATTCAACCCATTATGAACTATTACATTTTTATCCGCCAGATAGCTGGCGTCCCATGGCAAAAAGCATTTTTAAACCACAACGTTTTCCTGCAAATACCGTGGTTTATTTAGAGGAAGGAGCGAAACATTTCCCTCAAATCATTATAAGCCCTACCGGTAACCTTAGCACTTTTACGCTGCATTTTAATTCCACTCGCCATATTCCTATTGTAGAAATCTTAGGAAAATCGGACGGCCGTATGACTTTAACCTGGCCTGGTGAATAATGAAAAATACACAAGGCTTTACGTTAATGGAGGTTTTACTAGCACTAGCAATCTTAGCCATTGCCTTAACTGCTCTATTTAAGGTAACTGCACAAAATGTTGCCCAAACGCAACGAATCAAAGAAAAATCCATCAGCCACTGGGTCGCCATGCAAGGGGTCAATGCGGTTCAATTGGGACTTATTCCCATTCAACTTAATCAAGAAATCACTCAGGCAACTAACTTTCTGGGACAACGATGGTACTGGCGGGCAAAGATTACGTCATCTCCAATCCCTTCCGTTGAAAAAATTAATATCAAAATTAGCAATAAACAAGCAGGTCCTTTTTATGATGCGTTAACTGCCTTTAGGTATGTTTATGAATAGGTATTATTCTCTTGGGTATACTTTATTAGAAATAATGATAGCCCTTGCTGTTTTTGCAATAGTGGCTACTATCAGTGCATCAGCCATGTACCAAGCATTTGATACCCGAGCCAGAGTCAATGTGCAAGCTCAACAATTAAATACGATCCAACTCGCCCTCTCTTTCATTACCCGAGATACCGAACAAATAATTGAACGCGCCACGCTTGGGAATGAAATGCATAGTTTTGCTCCTTTTATTGGCCAAGCTAATTACGTTGAATTTACTCGCGGTGGTTTTGTTAATCCAACGCAAGCGCTTCGTAGTACGCTACAACGGGTAGCCTATTTGTGTATGAATAAAAAGTTAATTCGACGCAGCTGGCACCATCTTGATATACCCAAGCGCAATCAGCACGAGGACCGAATTATTTTTGATAATGTAGAAGCTTGTGAATTTGCTTACCTAAATCACAGCCATCAAACCTTGTCCGAATGGCGGGCTTATGCTATGCAACAAAATCAAAATCGAACCACATCTCCTATAGCAATACAAATGAGTATTACATTGCGTCACTTAGGAAATATGAACTTACTTTTTCCTATTCCTGGGGCTTTATATGCAGCAAAATAAATTAGCCTCGACATCTCTTAGTAGAGGGTTTGAGAACATGAGCAGCTCAAACGCCATAAAAGGCAGTGCTTTGATTTCAGCCTTATTTATTATGACGTTGGTGGCTATTGCTGCAACGGCCATGAGCACCCGACTACAGCTTGATATTTACCGTACCCGCTTAACCATTACTAGTGATGAACTGTACCTAGCCTCACAAATTGTCCCGTTTTGGGCCATGAGTCATTTATCTGTTGGGAATAAAACATTTAATACTGTAGATAAATCGTTAAAGATCTTAAATTTTCCTAAAGCATTGGAATCCATTTACCCTCCTGCTTTAATCCACGGGGAACTTTATGATTTACAAGCAGTTTTTAATATAAATAACCTACAAAATCCCAAATTTCATCCTTTGTTTTTTAAATTATTAGAAAATAGAATTAAATTAAGTAACCGTGAGCGGCGGGCTCTTTTAGAAGCAGCTTCTTATTGGGTAAGTGCTTACCGACCTGGTCGCGGCCATGATGATTATTTAAAGTTTTACAGCAAACAAATACCTAGCTATTTGCCGGCCTACCAACCGATGCAAAGTGTTTCTGAATTACGCTTAGTTAAGGGAGTAGATAAAAAAATCTATCAGCACTTATTACCCTATGTTACAGCACTGCCCGAACTAACGGCCATCAATATCAATACCGCTCCAAAGGAACTACTCATGACCTTGGGCAATGGTTTAACGGAGTCAGAAGCAAATGAACTAATTGAAGCACGTGGCAGGACAGGTATAACCGATTTAAAAGATATTATTCCTTTATTAGAAAAATTTAACATTCCTGTTGCTCAAATTGCTCTGGAAAGTAGTTATTATTTGAGTGTAGCTACCGTTACCTTTGAAGATTTAACCTTGGTGCGGTATACCATACTTAAACGACAAAAAGAAAATGGAAAGGTAACCGTAGGTATTGTACGAGAAAGTTTGAATGCTTTGTAAGCTATCACCATTGATAATAACCACTCAAGGGATATGAAAATACTGCCTAGCGAAGCAATCCTGTAGCTTTTAAGATATTATTCTTTAAAAAGTTGCTTTACCTTCGGTTCGCAAAGACAGTATTTACATATCCCGTAAAGGGCTATTGCTGATGACACGCCATACAGCCATAACCTGAATTAAACATTACTGCACGATCGGGGTCTTTAGAAGCATTTTCCCGGAAATAACTAACATTTTCCCGCGCATTTTTAATGCGCCTTTCCAACATCTCTCGAAACGGCCATGAAGCATAATTTTTTACTAACCGAGCATTTTTATAAATAATAACGCCCGTTTGCCAATCTCCCGATTTCACCAGCATATCGCCCATGTTCATGAAAAATCCTTCCAAATTATAAGGCGCAATCCACGAATTCCAGCAGGCCCTTAATTTGCCTGGATGAGGCGCTGACTCTTGGTAGATATAGGGACGATAATCCGGATTTTTGCGGCTTATTCGCTGCCCGACACATTTATCAATGGCTAACCATTGCCACTCTAAACCTTCTTTAAACGATTTAGATTGGGCAGGCTCGGTACTCATTGGATAACCTGCTGTAAAATAATTAAATTGTGGCCATTGGGCAATTGCGCGCTTTAAAGTAAAATACCCCTCTACTTCCTCCCGTTTATCATGAAAAATTTTCCCTTCAACAAGCTCGGTGTCACCTAAGAAACCTCGATAAATAGCATTTTTAGGCTCAAGATTTAAAGCGTCGGAAAAATATTTTTTAGATAAGATGATTTCGTTGGTAATTAAGGGATTTTCTTGAGCGATACGTTGACGCTCCGTAATTTTCCAGATATGTAAAAACCCCAAATGCGCCGCTAATCTCGGATCATTGGGATTATTTAAATAGGCCGCCATGAGCAAATAATCTGCTTTTTCAATATGATCGTAATGCCCTTGATGCAGCGTTTGCCAAAAGTAATGTTCCGCTTTTCTAGCTATTTGGTTATTCGAATAAATAGCTGCCTTTTTAGGCGTGGTAAAGATAGCTATTTTTTCGCAGGCGGTTAAATGAAGAAGAAGTGTAGACAGCAGAATAATCCGATAAGCTTGCGCCATAAATCACCCACGTCCTGTAAGTTATCGGTGATTATACTATCTTATCTTGCAATTTGCTAAGCATATGTTTGGGCAATAATAACCAATAATGACCAGGGTTTTTCATTTTACCGGCAATCGTAGTAGCACGCTCACCAGCTCCCCAATAAACATCACCACGAACGACACCTTTAATAGCGCCGCCCGTATCTTGGGCGATCATAAGACGTTGGAATGCTTTTTGGCTTTCCGATTTATAATCAGGGCGGGTGGTATTCAACCAAATAGGAGCCCCCATAGGAATCCATTTACGATCAATAGCTAAAGAATAGCCTGGTGTTAAAGCAACGCCTTGCGATCCAAGCGCTACTTCTTTTTTCAAAACACTAAAAAATACAAATGATTTATTTTTATTCAATACAGGGTCAACTTGACTAGGGTGCTCGGACAAATACCGACGGATATGCTGCATCGAAGCATTATCCCGTGTCATCACGCCTTTATTGATTAAAACCTTAGCCACGGAGGTATAAGGTGCACCATTTTCAGCCTCATACCCTACAAATAATTTGGTTCCATCCGCAAGCCCAATCACGCCTGAGCCTTGTATTTCTAAAAAAGAACGATCCACTTTATTACTAATCCAGGCAACAATAGGTGCCTTATTTTTAATCGCACCTTGATTAATTTCGCGACGAGTATAATAAGGGATGAGATGATGCCCTTTTACGCGACCTACAATAGTACGTCGTTTGAATTTATGACTGAATTTACGTAAATTTACAGTCACTAAATCTTTTGGCATACCATAAATCGGCACATTAAATTCTTGGGTTTTCTTTAAGCTGCCTGGTATAAAAGGCATATAATAGCCGGTAAACAAACCTTCAACCGGTTTTCGGTCAAAAAATTCAACCGGCATAAACCACTCTTGAAAGAAGGCTTTAATTTTTTTATTGGAATTTGTTTTAAGAGACATCGCTGCTTGGCAAGCGGGCTGCCAATCTTTCGCCTGTAAATTCACATAATCGCTACCAACAGACTTATTAGGGTCCTGTTTTAAAAACGCTTTACAGGATACAAGAAACGCTTGAAGCGATTTTTTAGTCTCGGCTGATTTCCAACCAGGCAGTTGCTCAAAAGTAGCTTTTCTAAAACTAAATTTCTGCGTTGAAACTATGGTTTTAGGCTTCCATAAAAAAAAGCTTAGCAAAAGCAAGCTAACGACAACAATAATAATATAAGGTAATTTCCGTTTCATAATTGGGCAAATTTTACACTATGTTGAGTTATTATGCAAGAAATAAAACCTAGATTGTCGAGAATCAAAAATACTAAGGTCTGTTGACAATTGCTCTACAACCTATTACTAGCCTATGTTCCGCGACTTGTTCGCACAATCCTACGCCCTGTGGACAAGCCACGGGGCGTAGGATCTGGGGTAAAATGTCAACAGACCCTAGGCAACGTCTTTGCTCAAGACATTACTTTTATACCATCGTTATTCGTGCATGAGCATTGTCGGCTTCATTCTTAGGCAAACAAGCTTTAACTAGATAAATGAGAGCAACAACAGGGACAAGGGCTAACGTTAAAGCTATACCTAAGCTAAATCTTGTAATTTCAAGTGGAACTGCGATGCAAAACGCGATTGTTTTTGAAAGCACTTTATTTAGATTAATATTATCATCATGCTCATATATTGCGTGAGCCATTAATTTGCGTGCTAGCAATGGAAATATTAAATAATCCAATATCCCTTTTGACGAAGGATTCCCAAATCGCACCGCTCCACCACAGAAAAAATTATAATCAAAGTGATTACCAACCACAATATTCCACAGATCATAAGAGTTATTCTTAAATGCTTCGCGAATTTTCTCAGGTACTGTTTGATCAATGACCTCCGTACCACGACGCTCATCATAAGGATAAATAATCCCAGCGTTTTTAGAGGCCGGATTTAAAAAACGAAAGTAAGACTGACTGTTAGATAGCCGTCCAGTTGCGGTTTGCCCTCGACGGATACTGGGTGATAACATGAGATTACTCCTGAATTAAATATTAATAGCAAAATTCTGTCGGTACATTTACTAGCACAGAGGCCCCACACCAGCACCATTCTCGATAGAAGATGTAGTAGCCCCCTGATTACCAGCTGAAGCTTGTTTGTTAGGGTTAGGTGGTGTGGGCATCCCCGCTTCATAACAACTTTCTATCACATCCTGTAAATGCTCTCGGATACTGATTACCAGGTCATAACGGTTAGTTCGCGAATGTTTTTTATTCTCAAGCCAGATGTCTAAAGCCTCTTTTAGTTGATTATCACTTCCTTGCGAAGGAGGGGAGCTTGCATGGATTTTAAATGCGCTATCCAATTTCTGGGTTTCTTCTGTTTTAAACCACGAAGCAGCACTACTTTCCACTTCCCAATGTTTTAGAAAATATTGCCCTTCGTGTAGATTTCGGCGATTAATATGAGCCAACCTTTGTTTTGGTATCTTATATTCATGAATAAGGCGATGGTAGATATTATTACGTAAACTTTCTACCTGATAATAGCGAGAGGTAACCGTGTGCTCTTTTGCAATCAACCATTGATCAGCCTTAGTAAATAGTGTCAACAATGAATCCGATGTCATTACTGTTTTTTCAATTGCGCCAACAAGCTCTTGAGTTAAATGTGTTAAAAAACGTGATGCTTTTTTATCGTGTTTCTTCCACCAATCAATTAAAGTTTCATTTTTTTGCCATAACATGCCTGTCCTTAACTCTGGTGCGGGATGAAGCTTATCCATATAGCGATAAAGCTCTCTATGTTTTATACCAAAAAAATGCTGTAAATCAGGAATAGGTGGGAATGTAGCGGGGAGTTGATGGGCATGCTCTGCGTAATTCAAGGGAGGAAGCCCAACAATTTTTCTAATCAGCGTATATTCTTCTCTTGTTAGCGACCTATCCAATACCTCTCTAAGGCGATTTAGGCGTTCTTTATTTTCAGCTGTTACAGCGATTTCCCTACATTCAACGCTATTTATAAAAAAAATTTTATCTTTAAAAAAAACAAGCTCTTCGCGCCCCGGAGTAGTTGTGCAAGAGGGTAGAGGTGGACATTCATACGGCCAATTACGTATAGTGCACTCAGAAGGATGGCGGATATAGTAACAGAAACGAGCTTCATCTACCTTTTTTTCCAACGCCTCTTTTGAGATTAAATGTTGTTTGTGAAGATATTTGGCAATTTGCATATGCATATGGCAAGGACCTGCAGAGCCTCCAATTCTATCGTGGGTTTCGTCGGGGACAACAATAAAATCACGATGAGTTGTTCGAGGTAATTTTGGAACAATTTGTGAAAAAAATCCTCGATGAAAAAGTTCAAATTTTACGTTACCTTTAGAATCATAGACTCGAGAAGGACCAATACTTAAGCGATCACCAGTTAATAAGGCCCCGGTGTATGCCCCGAGGATAATTGAAACATTTCTTAGATTTTTAAGGCTGCTACAATCCGCAATGTTTCTGGCATTGGTACCAGGAAAGCTGTAATAATTACCAGGTACAGGATGATCTGCCACAATATCAACGGGGATCATCGGAGCTATTTGATTTAACTGTTTAGCCACTTCAAAGCAAGTGACTGCTCCTCGGCTATGACCACATAAAGTAATGCTCTCAATGGTCTCTTCACAACTTGCGTTCACTAAAGATGGCAACTTCGGAAATTTATCCGGCAAATTCAAATTTAGGCCCACACTTTCTAAAGCATCTTTAGTAGTTGTCCTTAAACGCAAGGTCCCTTTTGTGCTAGAAAATAAATTATTGACGAAGCGATGAGCAAATTTTTTGAGGTTTGGGAAAAGAAATGAATTACATACTTCCGGGCTATCACATCCTTTCACATATGCTGTACGGATGTTCGCATTTGAAGTGATGTAATCTATAGCTGCTTCGCCATACCCCGGTCCACCTGTGCCATCAAAGTAAATGACTAAATGCATGTTTCTCTTTATCCAAACGTATTGGCCTTTATTTTATCACAATGATCAATAATAACCAATTAATAGCAAATCTGAGCTCAGATATGCCATTTCTCCAACATTTGAACACTTACCATTTCTATTACCAAATCACACAGCGCTTCACATTGACCATGGGGCTCTGATCGGCAATTTTGAAGGCTTTTTGAAATTGGGGGATGTTGGCTAATGTTCCGTTAACCCGATAAATCATCGGTGGATGCGGATCTACGGTCACCATATTTCGCATTTGTTCGGGGCGAATGTTAGTCGCCCATACATGTGCTACACCAATAAAAAATTGTTGATCGGGTGTAAAACCATTGATAGTTTTAGCATTTTTATAAGCATCTGATTCGTGAAAAGCACGATAGGCTAGGATAACGCCGCCCAAATCAGCGGTTGCTTCGCCAACTACTAATTTTCCTTGGACAGGTAAGTCACCATTCACTTTGTAGTTGGAAAATTGTTCAGTAATACAAGTAGTCGCGGCTTTAAATTTCTTTAAATCCTCAGTAGTCCACCAGTTTTTTAAATTACCATGGCCGTCAAATTGAGCGCCTTGATCATCAAAACCATGCGTAATTTCATGCCCGATAACAAACCCAATTGCGCCATAATTCACCGCATCCGGCGCTTTTGGATCAAAAAATGGCGGCTGTAAAATGCCTGCTGGGATATTGATATTGTTCAGCGAAGGATCATAGTAGGCATTGATGGTTTGAGGCGTCATTGCCCATTCAGTTTTATCAATCGGCTTGCCTATTTTATTAAGATCGCGCTTAATTAAAAATTGATTAGCGCGTTTAACATTTAAAACGTAGGGGCCTCGGTCAATCGTTAATTTTGAATAATCCCACCATTTGCTCGGATACCCTACCCGCTCTCCCATTAAATCTAATTTTTTAAGCGCTGCTTTACGAGTAGCCGGCGTCATCCAATTTAAGTTTTTTAAATCATTGCGTAATGCTTCACGCACATTGTGTAAGATGGTGACTACTTCTTTTTTAGAGCTTGGTGGAAAATATTTTTCAACATACATTTTACCAATGGCAAAGCCTAATGCGCCTTCTTCGGTATTAACTACCCGTTTCCAACGAGGTAATAGTTCCTTCGCCCCAGTTAGCGTAGATGTCATAACGAATTGCTGATCGACAAAAGGCTTCGATAAATAAGGTGCATAGTTATCGACAAGGTGTAAACGTAAATAGGTCTTCCACTGATCGATAGAGATAGATTGTAGCAATTGGTCAAACGTTTTAAAAAAATCAGGCATGCCTATATTAATTCGTTTGATTTCAGGATAACCAAGGGCATTCAAGTAGTTAGGCCAGGAAAAATGAGGGGTGAGTTTTTCTAACTGAGCCAAATCTCTCATGTTATAAACTGCATAGGGGTCTCGCTGCTGAATTTGCGACATCGATGCTTTGGCTAAACGTGTTTCTATGTTCATTACAACATCGGCTTCTTGCTTGGCATTGGTTTCAGTATCGCCCAACAATTGGAACATCTTCGTTAAATACTCGACATACGCCTTCCGAATGTGTTTAAATTTTTCATCTTCTTTTAAATAATAATCACGGTCGGGTAAACCTAACCCTGCCTGCACGGCAGCTCCAATCATTTCCTCGCTATTTTTAAAGTCCTGCATGCTACCAAAACCAAAACCAACATCTACGCCCATTTGCTGTAAATAGGTCATTACATCTTGTAAATCTTGACTATTTTTTATGGCATCAATCCGGTCAAAATCAGATTTTAAAGGGGTGATGCCTAATTTATTAATCGATTCTGTATCCATGCCACTAAAATAAAAATCACCAATTTTCTGCTCGATGCTGCCTGGTTTAGAAGCTTTATTATTAGCAGCCGCAATTAACATATCGTGCACTCTTTGCTGCACTTTTTCTTGAAGAATGGAGAAGGTACCCCAAGTAGCATACTGGGGGGGGATGGGATTTTGCTTTTGCCAATTACCGTTAGCATACGTATAGAAATCGTCGGCGGGAGAAATGCTTTGATCAAACCAACTATGATGTAAACTCTCAGCTTCCGGCGTCATTGTCCACAATACGTTTGAAAAAGCTAGAATTAGGCACCCTATCGTTAATCGCATCAATTCGTATCCCCTTCATCGAGTAAATCTGAAAAATAACGAAGCACCCAAGCTTCCCCTAAAAAATTAAAGCTATCTTCAAGAAAATCTTCTATTTCTTCTGCCGATAGCTGATGCTCCTGCCCTGGCAATTCAATATCATGATGAATATAACTTGAAAAAAACGCTTCACAAAACTCATGATAATCACGCGTATGTAAAATGAATGCATGCCATAGTTCGTCAAGAACTAATAAAGGCCCAAAAAGATAAGTCCGCTTTTTTTGGTGTTGGCGATACGCATTGAGCCAGAGCCAAGCCAATAAGTCCACGAAATATTGGTTTGCCATGGATTTAGTTATATCAGAATGATGATGGCAATAATAGTGAATCAGACTATCATTCTTATATTTTAAAAGTGTCGATATTTCAGGAAGTTGCATTTAACCACAGCAGGCTTTTCGCCAGGTGGAATTTTGAGTGAGATTGCGAACAATTTTACAAATCATTTCTTGTTTAGTCATAAAAGCTCCAGCTTATGAGAAAGCAATCATAGCAAGCGATATAGGTAAATTTCAATGTCTTTTCCAATATAGCTATGTAGCCTGGTTGCTCGCAGCCAGGAATTTTAAGTATGGATGCAAGTTAAGGCATTTTTTCCTGGTTGCAAGCAACCAGGCTACAGCTTAAAAAACCTGACAAACTACAATGCTTCAAAAATAGCAGCAGCACCCATGCCAGTTCCGATACACATGGTTACCATACCGTACCGCCCTTTGGTGCGGCGTAGGCCGTGTAATAGGGTTGCTGTTCTAATCGTTCCTGTAGCGCCTAAGGGGTGTCCTAAAGCAATGGCGCCGCCTAAAGGATTCACCTTCTCCCTTGGCAAAGAAAGTTCTTTAATCACCGCGAGTGATTGTGCCGCAAAGGCTTCATTAAGCTCGATCCAGTCTAGTTGGTCAAGCGTAATGCCTGCTTTCTTTAATGCTAAGGGGATGGCTTCTATGGGCCCGATACCCATTATTTCTGGTGGCACACCGGCAACAGCAAAACTTAACAAGCGAGCCATGGGTTTTAAATTATATTGTTTTAATGCTTTTTCATCCGCTAAAAGAGCAACGGCTGCACCATCACTGGTTTGTGAACTATTACCGGCAGTAACGGTCCCTCTCGCAGCAAAGACTGGCTTTAAGCGGCTAATGGCCTCATAAGACGTATCCGCACGAGGACCTTCATCTTCGCTAATTAATTTCGTCTTCGTTATTAATTTAGAAGTTGCCAAATCAGCATGACGAACAGTGATTTCAATAGGGCTAATTTCTTCTTTGAAATCACCCCGCTTTTGAGCAGCCACTGCACGCTTATGGCTCTCTGCCGCAAATTCATCCTGTTCTTCGCGAGAAATTTCCCATCGTTTAGCCACAATTTCAGCGGTAATTCCCATGCCATAAGCAATGGCGATATGATCATTTTTAAAAATAGCAGGGTTTGCCGTGTATTTATTACCTCCTAAAGGTACCTTCGACATGCTTTCTACACCACCGGCTAAAGCTAGAGAAGCATTGCCAGTACTAATGGTAGCAGCAGCTGTGGCAATACTTTGCACGCCTGAAGAGCAAAAACGGTTAATGGTCATTGCTGGGACAGAATGAGGTAAATCGGCTAATAACGAGGCAATGCGCGCTACATTCATGCCTTGCTCCGCTTCAGGCATGGCACACCCAATGACTACATCAGCGATCATTTTCCAATCCACCGATTCATTTCTTTTTTTTAAGCTTTTTATCGTATGCGCTAATAAATCATCGGGTAATGTATGTTTAAAAACCCCGCGTGGTGCTTTGCCAACCGGCGTACGAATTACATCAATCACATATACATTTGTCATATTTTATTCACCTTTAATTACGCAGTGGTTTACCGGTTTCTAGCAAATAACCAATTCTAGCTTGGGTTAATTCAGAAGCGGCTAAGGTCATAAATGCTTCTCTTTCCAATCGAAGTATCCAAGCTTCATCAACACGCTCTCCTTCATTTACATCGCCACCACATATCATTCGGGCTAATTCATTAGCAAGGAAATAATCATGGGGTGATATAAACCCACCTTCAAGCCAGTTGACCAAACCCACTTGTAAACGAGCGTGCCCTTCTCGTCCTGCTACTGGAAAATGTTCTTTTAGAGGGGCTGTGTAATTTTGCGCTTGCATGACCTCAATTTCTTGAAGTGCTGCATAAAGGACTTCATTGGGGTGCATAACCCATCGATCAGTCGCTTGTAAATAGCCTTTTTGCAACGCCTCTTTAGCACTGCCGGCAACGAAAGCGGTAGCTATTTGTTCGAAATAGGGTTGAACCCATGCCATTAAATCATTCTTAGATGCCTTCATCGCAGCGCGCTTAGCCATTTCCTTGCAACCGCCGCCACCTGGAATCAAACCAACGCCTACTTCCACTAGTCCAGGATAAGATTCAAAAGCAGCTATGGTTCGCGAACAATGAAGCATCAACTCACAACCACCACCAAGCGCACGCCCTCTTAGGGCGGCAACAATAGGAATAGCACTGTATTTTATGCGCATCACTAAGTGTTGAAATTGGCTTAGCATGGCTTCTAACGCGTTAAATTTTTTAGCCTGAATTAATTCAGCCACCCCGCGAAGATCAGCACCAGCACTAAAATTATTAGGGTCTTCTTGATAAACAATTAAGCCTTGATACGCTTTTTCAACGATCGCTAAAGCTTCATTAAAACCATCAATCACTGACTGTCCAATCGTATTCGCTTTACTCTTAAAGTTAATAACGGCCACGTCATCTTTAAGGAGCCATAAATGAACGCCTTCATTTTCGTATAAGGTGTTGTTTTTAGGATTAGACTCACCGGGTAATCGTTCTTTAAAAAATTGCCGCTTGTAAACGGGTAAGTGACTTCGCTCTTTAAATTGGTTTAAAACTGGAGCAAAGGCCCCTTCATGTGTATAAAATTCATTAAGATTATTTAGCCAATCAGGTAATTTTGCTAGACTCATGGCGCTCTTATCGGTAATGGCGCGTTGAATAGCATCCTTCATGACGTTCATACCTGACGCTTGCCATGTTTCAAAAGGCCCATATTGCCATCCAAATCCCCAACGTAGAGCCAAATCAACATCACGCACAGTATTGGCAATGTCAGCTAAGTGATACGCTGCGTAATGAAATAAATCGCGAAAGCAAGCAACAATAAATCTAGCTTGAGGATGGTTAGATGCTAATAATCGCTGCATTCTTAATTCAGGGTTTAATTCCTTCATGATGTTTTTAACTTCATCGCTTACTACAGGTTGCGCAACCCGATAACCTTTTGTCTTTACATCATACACTTCAATCGTTTTGCCATTTTTGCGGTAAATACCTTGTCCTGATTTTTGTCCTAAATGCCCTTCTTTGATAAGGTTTAATAACCAACTCGGTAAGGCAAACGATGCGTGCCAGGGATCATCTCGTAATTGCTCTTGCATCGTTGTCACTACATGAGCCATAGTATCCAATCCCACTACATCCATAGTACGGAAAGTAGCTGATTTGGGGCGTCCCAACAAAGGACCTGTCAATGCATCTACCTCATCTAAACCAAGCCCCATTGCTTCGGCATGATGTAGGGTTCCCAATAATGAAAAAACACCTATACGGTTGGCAATAAAATTAGGCGTATCTTTAGCGCGAACCACACCCTTGCCTAAATAACGAGTCAACCAACTTTCTAAATAATCCAATAATTCAGGTGAGGTAGCAGGACCTGGAATAAGCTCCGCTAAATGCATGTAGCGCGGGGGATTAAAAAAATGCACACCGCAAAATTGCTGACGGAATTCTTTCGGCAATACATTGGCTAGTACGCCAATACTTAACCCAGAGGTATTGGTTACTAAAATAGAATTTTGATTTAAGTAGGGAATAATCCGTTGATATAAATCTTTCTTCCAATCCAAGCGCTCGGCAATAGCCTCAATAATTAAATCACAGCTTGCAAGTAGTGCTAAATCATGATCATAATTTCGAGCTTGCAACAAAGAGGCAACCTCAAGACTACCTAATGGCGTAGGTTTAAGTTTAGTTAGATGCGTAATGGCTTTATTGACTATTGCATTAGGCTCACCTTCTTTAGCGGTGAGATCAAAAAGCAAGGTTTCAAATCCTGCATTAACGCAATGGGCTGCAATTTGCGCACCCATAACGCCAGCTCCTAATACAGCAATCTTTTTAATAAAAAATCGTTCCTGCATAATCATTCCTTTCTTAAGACAAATTAAATTTTATTCCTTGGGCTAAAGGCAATGTACTTCCCCAATTAATGGTATTGGTTTGGCGACGCATATAAGCCTGCCAAGCGTCAGACCCCGCTTCCCGACCGCCGCCAGTGTCCTTTTCACCACCAAAAGCGCCTCCAATTTCGGCCCCTGAAGTGCCGATGTTAACGTTGGCGATACCACAATCACTGCCTTTAACACTCAAAAAAATTTCTGCATGTTTCAAATTTTGAGTAAATAACGAAGACGATAACCCTTGAGGAACCTCATTTTGCAGCTTTATAGCGTCCTCTATATTGCGATAAGGCATTATATAGAGGATGGGGGCAAATGTTTCTTCTTGGACCATTTCACAATCATTGGTTAAATCGGTAATTAATGTAGGTTGTACAAAATAGCCTTTTTTATTCAACACATGCCCCCCGTAGAGGATTTGCCCACCTGATTTTTTTATTCGACCAATAGCCTGTTCAAATTGTGAAACAGCTTCTTTATCAATCAAGGGGCCCATTAAATTTTTAGCATCTAAAGGGTCCCCAATGGTTATTTGCTCATAAGCATGCACTAGATCATGCCGTACATTTGCATAAATTTTTTCTTGCACAAATAAACGCCGTGTCGAAGTGCAACGTTGGCCCGCCGTACCTACTGCCCCAAAAACAATAGCAGGTATCGCAAGCTTTAAATCCGCTGAATCATCAAGAATAATGGCATTATTACCGCCTAATTCAAGAATACTCTTCCCTAAGCGAGAAGCCACTTTCGTAGCCACTTGGCGGCCTACCGCGGTTGAGCCTGTAAAAGAGATTAAGGGAATGCGCGGATCATTAATCAATGCGTCTGCTATAGCATGCGATTCAGGGATAATGAGCGAAAAAATATCAGGACAACTATTAAGCTTTAAAACCTCATTACAAATATGCTGCACTGCAATAGCACACAAAGGAACTTTAGCAGAAGGCTTCCATAACGTTATATTTCCACAAATAGCTGCAAGAAAGGCATTCCAAGCCCAGACGGCTACCGGGAAATTAAAGGCTGAGATCACGCCAACAATACCGTAAGGGTGCCATTGTTCGTACATCCTGTGGTGAAGGCGTTCGGAGTGCATCGTTTTACCGTATAACATGCGGGATTGGCCGACGGCAAAATCAGCCATGTCAATCATTTCTTGGACTTCGCCATCCCCTTCAGCCTTAGACTTTCCCATTTCCAATGAAACCAAGCTGCCTAGATTATCTTTGTGATCGCGAAGCGCATGGCCTATTTGGCGGATGATTTCTCCTCTTTGCGGAGCAGGCACTTCCCGCCAAGCTATAAAAGCGTCTTGCGCTTTTTGCACTAACCGCTCGTAATCTTCCATCGTCGCTGTAGCAACATCTGCAATTTTTTCTTCTGTGGCAGGGTTAAATGAAGATAAATGATGCTTCTTGTGTAAGGCACTTTGCCATGTATAGCCGCTATAAGCCCCTGCATTCATAGGCTGAAGGCCTAATGGTTTTAATCGATTCATCCTTGTCATTCCTTTCTTAGAAAATGGGGATACGAGATACTACGTGTAATACTGACCAAAACGATTAGTTAGTACTTCATCGAGGCAAAAATTTTCTTGTAAGACGAGCCCATGGTACTTTTTTTCTTCCGCAAGAACCAAATCCACCACGGCACATACTCCCGCTGCCGTACTTACTTGAATAGCGGACCATTCTATATGATGAATGCTGCGAGGATAAACTTTTTTAAGATAACTTTTTTCACTTAACTCGTCGTTTTTAATTCCCTCAACCGTTACATAGATCAAGACCATGTCCTGGTACGTTTTAGGTAAGGCATGTTCTAAAATTTTCTTCAACATAGCGGGGTCTTCACTTAATTTCAAATCATTCATCAAAAAACGCATTTTTTCACAATGTCCTGGATAACGCATTGTTTTATAATTCAAATTTTTAATTTTGCCAGAATAAATCTCACCCAAACTGCCTATACCACCTGAGGTATTAAACGCCTCGTATTCACATCCATCAATTTCAATGGACTCCAACCCTTCAAGAGGGGCAAGCATCACGTCATTGCCGCCCTCAATAGCATGACAAGGGTTTGCATACTCATTAATGAGTCCTTCGGTAGACCAGGTTAAGGAATAATGAAGGGCATTATTGGTACGCTGCGGCAATGCCCCTACCCTTAATTTAGCCTGATGACACTCATCAAATTCCTGCATAAGGCTATTAGCTACAATGCTTATAAAGCCTGGTGCTAGACCACATTGAGGCACAAACGCAGTAGAAGCATCCGCAGCAATTGCTTTGACGACTGACGTAATCGAAATATCTTCGGTTAAATCAAAATAATGGGCTTTGCTCGTTTTAGCGGCTTGTGCGACATAGGTATTTAAAAAATAAGGTAAGCTTGAAATAATAGCGATAATATGATGCTTTTGAATATAATTTTGCATGGCTGCCTGATCTTTAACATCCAAAGCTACCGTTTTTATTTCAGGCATGGTGTGTAAAAGGCGGGTTATATCCGTACCATTAAATGCTACATCAGCCAGATGAACCTGATAATCAACGCTATCCGCTAATAAACACGCAATTAAACTGCCAATTTTCCCAGCGCCTGTCACCATAATATTGCGCATGAGTCGGACTCCTTTCTATCTAACGCTTGCTATATTAAGGCATATTTTTAGTCGGTCTACAATGAACAAAACAGCAAAGATGCAACAAATAAAATAACTAGGATATTCAGTATATTAGCTACTCTAGCAACGATTCAACGCCGAATTTAGGTTTATGAATGATTTTTAAGCCACTTTGATTGTTCTACTTGCTCAATTAATTGTTCGCGTCTTGTCTGAGCAAAGAAAGCGTGGCCTGTCCGTAGGTAATGAAGACCCAAGGCAAACAAACCAATTCCGGTAAACGCGATGAGCACATTAGATACCACGACTTTCCAATGGGCGCGATGCTCTGACATCGTTTTATCATGCGAGTGCAGCTTTTTAATAAAACCTTTTTGAAATTGCGATTTATTGCTTGCTTGTTCTTCGCTCGGTTTCTCGATAAATTGCCTTAAACTAGCCTTTAACTCCAGCGCTAGTGATAAGACCTCCCGGCCCTTTTCTTCACCATCATAACAACATAATAAATAAAGCCCATAGGCAAACATTTGATTGATTCGAGAACATAATTCGTTAAGTTCACTGGGGGCTTCCCAGTTTAAGTTTTTAGTTTTTTCAGAAGGGAGTAAGCCTTTATCCTGCATTCTTAAAAGACGCGTATAAAGGATATCGGGACACTCTGGAAGCCAATAATCGCCTAAGGGAAGTTCTTCAACGATACATTCGCTAACCATCGCTTCTGTTTCAGGAGTCGAGAGATTAAAAACATGAAGATCTTTAAGCAACCGCCCCATTAACTCACCGCGCATCCCTGCCCCAACGACCCGCTCGAGGTTTTTTTGATTGACTAGATCATGTTGACTGAGTTGATACATGCCCTTTTTAATAGAAGACACAATTCTATTATCATGCAAGCTCATATGCGCGGTGAGGAAATCCAAGTGGGCTTGATCCGCCATATTGACAGGTTGCAATAAAGCGAGCGTATCAACAATAGCGCCTGCAGACCATGCTCTACTACAATATTTTCCTTGATGATACCAACAATAAGCCGTTATTTTTTTAAAATTGGCGGGGGTTAAAAGGCCCATCTTATGTAAGGAAATAACCGCTGGAGCAAACGTCATATAAGAATCTTGCTCCATGGCTTTTTGAATCGCTTGTCTACCACCGACTCCTTCTAAAATTTGACGGTCTTCATCGGTTTTACAATATCCAATTGAGATATCATATAAGCGATGGATAACTTCAAAATCGCTGTCCCGATAATTAAGCCAAATGCGTTTAAGCATACAGGCATATTCATAGTTTTTTTCTAGCACTGCCTGCCGTTTCTTCTCTAATGAGGTAGGCTTTTTCGTAGACGTTTCAAGTCTTGTTAACTGATATTTTAGCTTCTCTATAGCATTGCTTAGTTTATCGTGAATTTCATGCCAATTCGGAGAACCCCCAGGTTTTATACACTCATCTTCGTCTAAATTCAAAAGTGTATTATAATACTCATAATGATTTAAACTTTTAGGATTTATTGGCAGTTCATAATGAGCAACAGCCTCCCGGTATGCATCCTCATCCATGTCTGGATCTAACCTCGACTCATCGTAAGCTTGCCGCAAAGCTTTATCAATCAATGTCTTATAAGCTTCATTTAATGCCCTAATTTTATCGTCCTTGCCAGCTACTTTATCAGGGTGGCACTTGCGAGCAAGCCGACGATAAGCGTCTTTGATTTCTTTGTCCGAGGCAGCAGGTGTAAGACCTAACACTTGGTAGTAATCTTTCTTCATAAATACCATCCTTCCTTACTTATAAAAACGATTTAAAGTTTAGGCCAAAGTTTAGCTAATGGAACCCCCTCACTTGCTCGAGCCGGGCCATCTTGAGCTCCTCGTGGATGATAGCCAGTGCTGCCACTTATTCCTGGCTTACCTGCTGCAAAGTGAACTAAGAATGCATATCTGCTGAATAGAGAGTCTTTAACTGTTATTCTCTCGTCTTTATCTATGTTTTTTAGTCCTACCATAATGCGGACAGCCTTAAGAGCTGGAGTTCCGCCCTCAACTGATAGAAGCTTTCTAACCGCTTCTGCATAATGATCATGCCAATGAGAAACAAACTTCAAGCGCCACCATGAACTGCCGCCTGCATAGTCTTTTAGAAGCGCGTCAGCAACTGCCTGAAAGCCTGCGCCACTAGCTTTGAAAGCCTTCTCGTAATAACTCTCCGGCCATTCCAATCTTACTAATTGCTCTGCAAGGGGTCTTGGCTTCTCACCTGCCAATGATACCCATTTTATATTCTTAGGAAACTTAGAAAATAACTCGGCAAGTTCATCGTGATTATACAATTCAAAACCATTGCCTTCTAAATATAAGGTATGAACCGTTGGTGGTAAAGAAAGAGTGATTCTTATTAAGAGCGCTGACGCTTCAACCGCTTCCTCCTCCTCATCATCCATTTCATAAAATCCATTGTGGCATAAGTAAACCACCTCTATGCCGTTAGGAATAGCGCTTAAATCGCTATGACAATAGGCAGCGGCAGCTTCTCTTTTGAATTTCAATCCACCCAAACCACAAGCATTTAAATCGAGTTCTTTCGATGCAGAAGTCACCACGCTCGCAGATGCTTTCCCGGCCCCACCGTTAGCTGGGAGGGATGGAGCTACGCCCGCTCCAGCCCCAGCTCTAGCTTCTGCTATCTCAGTTCCCTTTTTACCGCTCAAAGCATGGCCTTCTAGGCTACCGCTAATATAAGCTTTCATAATCATGCTTAAGGGTTCAAGAAGCGTATACCCCCAGGAAAATCGAGGATCTAAAACAGAATAGCCTGCATTTTTTTCACAACAATATTTTATTTGCTCAATTAAAACAGCATTCGAGTGAGTTTGGCTGGTTAACCATAATGCTAACCACAAAGACTCTAAGGCTTTTCGTCGTTGCAATAAACGATCCCCAATCTCATCTTTACATCGGTCATCCTCGAAAGAAACGAGACTCGTTGAACATAGTTCCCTGTTTTTAGGAGATTCTTCTAAGCGTTTTAAATGGGCTTCATAGGCAATGAGATGCGTATAAACTCTGCTTTCAAATGTTGGTGCGGCTCCTTCCATTGCACGACGGATTAATTCTGGCGTGATATAGGTGCGTAATAAAGCAAAAATCGCTCGTTTATTAGACGTCAATAACAACTCCAGCACTGTTTTTTCATCTCTATTTTTTTGCAAAAATGCTTCTAGTAAATAAGCATCGATTTCACGTTGAATCAATGATTCCTCGCGCAATATTTTAGAAACATCCCCTCGTTTAATTTGCTTAGCCGTTTCTAAAATAGCTGCAAGCATTTTTATTAATTTCGTAAGCTTACTTTCATCTTCAAGTGCTGGTGGCTCATTGAGTATAATGGCAATCAAATGCAAAACCGTGTTTCCACTTCTATCAATGACCTTCCTGCCACTCTCTCGGTGCTCTCCCAGCGGATTTTCTCCTCTATCAATACAAGCTTTTAAAAATAAATCGACTATTTTGTCCTGAAGGTGGTGGATAGCAAAATGCAATGGGGTCGCTTTAATACGACCATAAATAAGCTCAGTCAAGGGATCTAATGCTGATCTTGAGAATGTTTTAATTAGCTTTTTCTTGAAATCAGCTGCTGAAGGGGTCATACCTGCGCTTGAAATTACCGTTGTAGGCATGTCTTCCGCAAACCGCGACCCCAAGCGTTCAATCTCACCCCTTCTTTCTCTTACGCTAGCATACCCTGCTTCAACCTCTGATAATATCGCGTCATAATCGTGTTTAATTTTTTTAACTTCGGCCTGAGCCACAGCAGCTAATGATTCGAGCTCTTTCGCGTAAGTGTCTAATTGTTCAATCGTTACCGATTCGGCAAAAGTTAATTCACACTCCGACCTAACAACAGCTAAAAGCGTCTCTATATCCTCCCTAAGTTCACTTTTTAAAGCTTCATCAATTTCTGGCTCAAAGCCTTCTTCTCCGAAAGCATACGTAGCTTCTTTATACTTTAAACTGTCACCCGATTGAAGATAAGACATCAATTGATTGAAATAAGATAAATACTCTATTGTTACAATATAGTTATATAGTGGATGATGTTCTGAGGCCAGTGGTGCAAGTAGCCCTTTTAAAAAATCCATATTAACTTTTTCGTCTTTCTTTGCCCCGCTTCCTTCTACATATCCTAGATACTCTCTAATAACGCTTAGCTGCTTTTTTCGGATTTCATAGTGCAAAGAAGCTTGCATCTTATGCACCGCATATGCATGAAGTTTGAGCAGCAATAAATCCTGGCTAGATAACCACGATGCTGTGTCATCAAGCCTTAGTAATAGCTTTAAGAATAAGGTTTTATTTTCTCTAATCGCTGATATAACATCATCAGGTGAAATAATATAGCAAGGTATGTCACTCGCTAAACTATCAGCAAAAATATGAATGGGGCGGGTTAACGATGCAGGCATAATGCTTTCTCCGGTTGGATGGCAAATAGATGGATGATTTTAAAATAGCGGGATAAAGCAGATGGAACAATTAGATTGTTGAAAAGACTCATTTTTAGCTTCCTTGAAATAAATCTTAATAATCTGAACTTGCTATTGTTACGTTACACTTCAGTGCGTGTAAAAATAGTGCGCACATCATAAACGTTTAACGCATAAATATCAATATGCGGTGTTTTTAAATGATTTATGATAATTTAAAAGATAATACTGACATCCTCTGGAAATTGGTTATGAAAAATGACATTCGTTGGCAGCAGCGATTGAACAATTATGCTAAAGCACTTCATCAATTATCGCTTGCCGTACAGCTTTCGCAAGAGCGGCCTTTGTCGGATCTTGAAAAGCAGGGGTTAATTCAGGCTTTTGAATTTACTCACGAAGTCGCTTGGAATGTGATGAAAGATTATCTTTTTTTTCAAGGGCATTCGAACATCACTGGTTCTCGTGATGCGACACGTGAATCCTTTAATCAAGGTTTAATTGAACAAGGCGAGGTTTGGATGGAGATGATAAAAAGCCGAAATCAATCTTCTCACACTTACAACCCTACTGTTGCCGAAGACATCGCTAAAAAAATCATCGAGCAATATCACCTTTGTTTTCAAGCATTTTTAACGAAAATGCAACAAATAAAAGAACATGAATAATTCATTGAAAAATACAGGGTTGCCTTTGCATGCAATAACCGCTTTAAAAACTATTTTTGCAGCATACCCCGAAATTGAAAGGGTACTATTGTATGGCTCTCGGGCTAAAGATACTTACCGACATGGGTCAGATATTGATCTGTGTATTGAAGGTCCATCACTTGATTTAACCAAGCTTCTCTCTATCGAAAATAAAATTGATGATTTATTACTACCATGGAAGATTGATTTATCCCTAAAACATCAAATAGACAATCAAGAGCTGCTTGAACATATCAAACGAGTGGGGATTGTGTTTTATCAGGGCAAACGCATCTAAATTTTGCACACGAATAGGTGTGAATTACAATTAATTTATCTGAACCACGACCGTTAGGGAGTGGAGAAGTTAATGTTAGTTTCGCTGCTCGTTAACATTAACTTCTCCACTCCCTAACGGTCGTGGTTCGGTCGCGGTTCGGTCGTGGTTCGGTCGTGGTTCGGTCGTGGTTCGGTCGTGGTTCAGTCGTGGTTCAGTCGTGGGCCGGTCGTGAGCCGGTCGTGGGCCGGTAGGTGGTTCTGATAAATTGCGACTATTTGGGGGATTTAGATGCGTTTACCGTGGTGTTTTATAGTAAAACTTGACCTTTTGTGTAGTCTGCTCTATCGTCAAGCTCATTTATATTTTTTCACCTGCGATGAACAACACTGCTTTTTATAAATCAGCTCGTCTTATTGGCGTATCTTCGCGTTATAGCTATTTATTACGTGCATTTATTGCGGGTTTGCTTCTTCCCTTTGGATTTGCGCCTTTTCATCTGCCTGGACTAACTATTCTAGGCATAGCATTTTTCTATGCACAATTAAGAACACAAACCCTCAAACCATCTTTATTTTTAGGCTTTGCCTTTGGCTTAGGCTTTTTAGGGTTGGGAGTGTCATGGATTTATGTGAGCATCCATGAATACGGACATTTAACTATTTTATTATCCGTGCTTATTACGTTAGCTTTTATTACCTACTTGTCTTTTTTCTTAGCCTTAGTCGCTGTCTTATATCATAAACTAGCTGCTAAATGTTCATTGATATCGGCTGGTCTTTTATTTAGTGCCCTTTGGTGTTTAGGCGAGTATTTACGATCTACCTTAATGGGTGGATTCCCTTGGCTTTTGGTGGGCTTTGGCCAAATAGACACACCGCTTCATTATTTATTACCCGTGGTAGGAATCTATGGCGTTAGTTTTTTAACTTGCTTTGCTGCTACACTCCTAGTCGCTGTCGTACAGACTCCCAAACCAAGGCGTTATTTGTGGTTAATCGTTTTTATTGGCTTATTGATTGCCCCCTCGGTTTTAAAGTATACGAAATGGACAGCCATCAGTGATACACCCATATCCGTGGGCGTTATTCAAGCTAATTTATCCATGCGCGATAAATGGGATGAATCTTTGTTTTGGCAATTAGTACAACAATACAAAGATGAAATTGAGCAATTAATTGGTAAAAAACAATTAATTGTTTTACCAGAATCAGCCATTCCCGTCCCTGAGCATTATGTTAGCGAGCTTCTGGACAATCTAGATGCTCAAGCAGAGCAAGCGAAAAGCTCGATATTAATAGGCATCCCGCAAATTGCTAGTGTGGATGAGCGTTATTATTTTAATACGATTGTCACCTTAGGCATGGCAAAAGGCCATTATATAAAACAACATATTGTGCCTTTTGGTGAATATATCCCAGAGCCCTTTGAGCGAATTATTAATTGGCTTGAAATCCCCACAGCTAATTTAAAACCGGGCCGAAATGATCAGCCCTTATTGAATGTTCTTGACCATCCCATCGCTTCTTTAATCTGTTATGAATTAGCGTATCCAATGCTCTTGCGTAAACAATTACCCGAAGCAGAATGGATTGTCTCTATTAGCGATGATGGGTGGTTTGGCCACTCCTTGGCAATGTACCAACATTTACAGATGGCTCAAGCATTATCCATGCAAACCGGCCGCTATCAAGTGGTAGCCAACAATGACGGCTTATCCTCTATTATCGATAACCAGGGACATATTATTCATTCTCTACCCGCTTTTAGCAGCGGGATTTTAGAAGCTAATATCTACCCGGCGAAGGGGGCTGTACCATGGGTTTATTATGGGGATTTGCCCATTTTACTATTCGCCCTAGCGGTCATTTTTGCCATACAATTTCGTCAATTTAGAAAAGCATAGCACCACACTCAAATCACTTCCGGTAGGAATGGGGGCTCAAAATCTTTGGCTTTTTCTACCACTTTATCTATAAGGCTACTAGATAGGGGCGAAGGCTTGAAAAGGCGATACGCGGCAAAACCGCCTGCCGCAACGCCTACAGCACCACTGCTCGCTACAACGGCTATAGCCGCGGCACTAGCACCCAATAGCCCGGTAATCAAAGCCAAAGGACCCATCCATGCGCCACAAACAAACCCTATCATTGCCGCAATAAGCGTAAAAACGGCAGCGATAGCCACAACTTCAATAGCTTTTACAATGATTTGACATCTCGATAGACGCACTACCTTATCGCAATCGGTTTTAAAGGTCGTTATTGCCGCTGACTTTGCTTGCACATCACTTGGATTCTCTAAAGCAGTAACCAATGTATCCGCAGCACTCACAATGGCATCGCGTTTAGCAGGAGGAAGTTTATGGAGTTCTTTAAATAAACCGTCTAATGATATGTATAAAGCGCTGTCAATAGGCAGTTTCCCAAGTATCCTAGCGTATCGGGGGTCAGGAGCAACACCCTGCTCCTCCCGAAGACTCATTGATGTTGCGATAGTGGCTACAGGCTGTAGACCTTCAACGTTAGCCGCTGGTGGAAAATGTTTTCTTGCAAGCCTAGCGATTTCGTTAAACAACGCCTCAATATTGTCATTACTCTTTGCTGATGTAATAAAATGCGCTTTTGCTTGATGCTCTACCGCGAACGCGGCTAATCGCTCCGCAGTTACCTTTTGATTGGGTAAATCAGATTTAGTACCCACTAGAATAACTAGTGCACCTGGGGCTAAACCTCTATAGTCATCTAAATCCGCCTTAATTTGTGCTTCATTTAATTCTTGGGTTAAATCAATGCAATAAACAAGTGCTTTAGAATCTCTACAAAAAATTCTACTCATTGCTATATATAACCTATCCCCAGCTAGGTCCCAAAACTGAAGCCTATCATCAGAAATATCCTTCGAAGAAAAATTCGCTCCGATTGTTGGATTATGCAGTTCATCAAATTTATTCTTTGTAGCCCTCGATACTATCGATGTTTTGCCAGAGCCAGCTGCGCCCCAAAATATAATTTTAAATGAATTCATAATAATTAAATCCTATGCTCCAAGCCCTGATTGATTTTTTATTTTACATAAATACAAAATATAAATCAAAAATGAGCTGTCTCCGTCATTGCCATCCAAAGGAGAATATCGCTTAACTATTGCTGCAAATCTAAAGAGGCGCTATCCTTACCAACCTAGTCAAATTTTGTTAATACACTATGGATATTAGCTATATACCAAAGCACATTGAAGAACAAGCACAGCAATATTGGCTTAAAAAGCAAACCTTTAATGTTACTGAAGACTTAAATAAAGAAAAATTTTATTGCTTGTCCATGTTCCCCTATCCTAGCGGCTCTTTGCATATGGGGCATGTCAGGAACTACACCTTAGGGGATGTTATTGCCCGTTATCAACGTGCGCTTGGTAAGAATGTCTTACAACCTATTGGTTGGGATGCATTTGGACTTCCCGCTGAAAATGCAGCTATTAAACACGGCATTCCACCTGCTACTTGGACTAAGCAAAATATTGCAGCGATGAAGGAGCAATTTTTAAAGCTTGGTAATGCCTATGATTGGCGGCGCGAAATTGCTACTTGCGATCCTGAGTATTACCGTTGGGAGCAATGGTTTTTTATCAAGCTTTTTGAAAAAGGCATGGTTTATAAGAAAAATGCAGTGGTCAATTGGGATCCTGTTGATCAAACGGTATTAGCCAACGAACAAGTGGTTGATGGGCGGGGCTGGCGCTCAGGCGCATTAGTTGAGCGTAAAGAAATATCTCAATGGTTTCTTAAAATTACGGCCTATGCTGATGAGCTTTTAAATGATTTAGATACATTAGAAAACTGGCCTGCTCAAGTTAAACAAATGCAACGTAATTGGATTGGCCGCTCGGAAGGGACTGAAATTTATTTTAAAGTCGATGATTACGCAAAAAAATTAAAAATTTATACGACGCGCCCTGATACATTAATGGGGGCCACCTATTTAGTTGTAGCACCTGATCATCCTTTAGCTAAACAGGCGGCTTCTAACCACCAAGCCATACAGGATTTTATTGATAGTTGCAAAAGCGGTGGGGTAGCAGAAGCTGAAATTGCGACCATGGAAAAACGCGGCATTGATACGCACATGTTTGCTACGCATCCTATTAGCGGGGAAAAATTACCGATATGGATAGCTAATTTTGTTCTCATGCAATATGGTTGTGGTGCTGTGATGTCCGTTCCTGCGCATGATCAAAGGGACTTTGAATTTGCCAAAAAATATAATTTACCTATTAAACAAGTGATTAAACCTTCAGATAAGCATGATTTTACTAAATCTGCTTATACCGGCGAAGGTAGTTTAATGAATTCTGATGAATTTAATCATCTCTCTTCTCTAGAAGCTAAAAAAGCCATCACCATCCATTTAGAGCGATTGGATGCAGGTAAGCCAACGATTAATTATCGTCTACGTGATTGGGGCGTCTCGCGACAGCGTTATTGGGGGGCTCCCATTCCAATGATTACCTGTGATGTATGCGGCATTGTCCCCGTTCCAGAAGCTGATTTACCCGTTATCCTCCCAGAAAAAGTGGAATTGACCGGTAGTGGTTCTCCTTTGGCTCAATGCGAAGCATTTATTCACACCAAATGCCCCAAATGCGGGCAAGATGCCACTCGCGAAACAGATACTTTTGATACTTTTATGGAATCTTCTTGGTACTATGCTCGTTTTGCTTGTAAAGGCCAGGAAAATGCCATGCTTGATGACCGTGCGAAATATTGGACGCCTGTCGATCAATACGTGGGGGGCATCGAACACGCCGTCATGCATCTACTTTATGCCCGCTTTTTTCATAAATTAATGCGGGATGAAGGTTTAGTGAATTCAGATGAACCTTTTATGGCGTTATTGAGTCAAGGAATGGTCTTAAAAAATGGCCAAAAAATGTCAAAATCGGTGGGCAATATTGTTGATCCCAATCATTTAATTGAAACCTATGGGGCCGATACCGCACGCTTATTTGTCATGTTTGCCTCTCCGCCAGAGCAATCGCTTGAATGGTCGGATGCAGGGGTTGAAGGAGCTCACCGCTTCTTAAAGCGTCTTTGGGCTCTTGCTTATCAACACCGCGACTTGATTATTGAAGTCAATGAGCTATTTGCCGATGGCAACGGACATATTGATTGGCAAACCTGTGAAAACCGTCTAAAAAAATCTCGCTTAGTCGTTCATCAAATACTCGCCCAAGCCACTAATGATTATGAACGCCAACAATTTAATACCGTTGTTTCAGGATGTATGAAATTGTTTAACGAACTCTCTAGTTATGAAATAAAAACGGATGACGATAAATATTTCCTCCAATCAGGCATGATGTTTTTATTGCAATTACTGGCTCCTATTACGCCCCATATTTGCCATCATCTCTGGCAACAGCTCGGATTTGAAAAAATTATCGTGGACGCACCTTGGCCAAAATATGACAAAAGTGCTTTAAAGACAGATGAAATTGAGTATGTGGTGCAAGTCAATGGGAAACTCAGAGCACAATTTACAGCTAGCGTAGACGCTACAGAAGACATACTCATTACTAAAGCAAAAGAAGAAGCAGCATCGTTTGTTAACGATAAAACTGTCATTAAAACCATTGTTGTGCCTCACCGGCAATTGATTAATTTGGTTGTGAAGTAATGCTTTCTCTGCGAAGACAAAAGATAATTGTACCTATTATTTTTTTAGTACTTATTAGCGGATGTGGCTTTCATCTGCGCGGTTTCGTTGATATGCCGCGTTGGTTTAATAAAGTAGCTATCATCGTACAACAAGGTCATCGAGATATAGCGCCTTTGCTGCACAAACAATTACAAGCCTATAATATTGAAGTCACTGATGAGCCCTCCGCGGCTCCCTATTGGCTGATTATTCAGTCGGATAATATGCAAGAAAATATTTCCAGTGTCAGCTCAAGCACCACTCCTCGCCAATATCAATTGGTATACACGCTACGATTTAAATTACAAAAAGCGAATGGTGTTGAAATAATTCCTGCAAGCCAAATAATTGTCACTCGACAAATTACTATTAACAGTGACAGAATATTAGGCTCAACGGATGAAGAAGAGCTACAAAAAAGCGAAATGAGACGCGATGCAGTCATCCAGATCATCAACCGTATAAGCCAAAAATTAAGCGTTAACGGGGAATATTAAATCTTGGAGAAGTGGCCTATTTGAGCCCAGGCGTGCCATTTCCTATCATCAGCGTAAACCGTTATGCCAAAAAGCCGGGAGGCTTCCAATAATGCTCATTAAATATCAGGCCTTAGAGCAGCATTTAAAAAAAAATAGGAAGGCTTTGTATACTTTAATAGGTTCTGATGCTTATTTACTAAACGATGCTGCGCTGAAAATTAAAAAAGCCTGGCGAACGCAAGCTGAAGCAGATGAAAAAATAATTCACATTCATTCAAGCGCTGACTGGAAACAAGTCCTTGAAGAAGCAAACTCTTACACTTTATTTACCGAAAAAGTCTTACTTGATGTGCGCTTTGATAAAAAAACGATTGATGCTTTTGGGAAAGAGTGCTTGACGCAGTACCTAAAAGATATCAATCCTCGTTGTTTAATCATCCTACAAGCCAGTGCCGTTTCTGCTAAACAATTACCATGGCTAGCCAATGATGAACACACTACTGTAATACAAATAAATCCATTTAATGAAAAAGAATTGCAGCAATGGATAGCTATTCAGCTGCAAGCTTATTTTTCATCCTATCATAGAGATATACCCGTTTTGATCTATCAATATGCACAAAATAATATGCTAGCCTGTGCCCAAGTGATTGAAAAATTAAAGCTTATTTATGATAAAACACATGCGTTAAACATGGCCGATGTTGAGCCCCAACTGCTCGAACAATCTGACTTTCAACTCTATGAGTTAGCCGATGCCTGCCTCGCTGCTCATGAAAAAAAAGTGCTTCATTTATTGCGCTACGCTGAAAATACGCGCAGTGAACCTACGCTAATTTTATGGCTTTTAACGCAAGAGATTCGCCAATTAATCCAACTTTGGACGTTACATAAACAATCTATTTCTTTTGCTAATGCCTGTAGCCAGCTAAAAATATGGCCTAAAAAAATTCCTTTATATCAAGCTGCTTTTAAGCGTTTATCCTTAAATTATTTATATCAATTATTAGAAAATAGTAAACAAATTGATGAACAAATTAAAACCTCTCAAACCGCAGCTATTTGGCATGCTTTAGAAAAAATGGCGCTTTACCTTTGTTGGGGAGAAAATTCCGTAACCCCTTTAACCTAGAAAAAGCAGTGGGACTGATTAATGTATTGATTTTTAAACCTAAATTCGGCAGTTGAATCTTCAGTACAGTAGCAACTCGTAGTAGATTCAACTACCGAATTTAGGTTAAATAGTTTATGGAGAGTACATGCGTGATAAGCAGCAAAATGTATCTAGTCTTGCTATTTATGGTGGCACCTTTGATCCTCCTCACAATGGGCACTTAAATACAGCAATCGCCATACAAAATTACTTTCACTTTGAACGCTTCTTATTTCTCCCGTGTAAAGTACCTGTGCTCAAAGAAGCAGCTTTAGCAACTACAGAAGAGCGGCTACACATGCTTCAATTAGCATTAAGTGATTTTAAAACGTTTACCATTGATCCTCGAGAAATAGAACGTGAGACGCCTTCTTATATGGTCGATACCTTAAGAAGCTATCGAGAAGAGTGGGGTGAGAAGCTATCTATCACTTTGTGCATGGGCCTAGATACGTTTAAACAACTTCACTTATGGCATGAATGGCAAGCGATAATAAGTTTATGCCATTTACTGATCATGAAAAGGCCCTCAGTGGATGAAAATACACTACCCCTTCCGTTAAAAAAATTATTATCTAAACAGGTGAAAGACAAAAAATTATTACTGAATTCTCCTTCGGGTAAGCTCTTTTACTTTGATGCCGGTCAATACCCTATATCATCCACGGCGCTAAGAGAACAGCTGATACAGGGGAAAGATGTATCCGCGTATATACCGGCAAACGTATATAGTTATATTAAGAAGCAGGCTTTATATCGCGCATGTCCAAATGAATAGGTGCCTTTTTCGTCGTTTGACTATCCTCAAGGACACTCATTTGATTCAATAAGCCCGGCATATAAAGAGAAAGTTTATTTACCAGTGGTTCAAATTTCCCATACAAACGGGATTGGGCCGTATAATCTTGATGGGGTAATGAAGTCATTTTAAAGACAACCATGATCAGCGCAACAATAAAAACACCTCGGACAAAACCAAACCCCATCCCCAATAGCCGATCAGTACCGCTTAAACCCGAGCGCCGTAAAATAAAGCTTAGCATAGCATTGAATAACCCACCGACAATAATGACCGCTAAAAGTATGGCAATAAATGCAACCGCCGCTTGTGCTGTTTTATCGTGCACATAAGGAGCAATCCATGGGTGTAGTTTTGATGAGTAATTAAACGCGAGCCAAATCGCTGCAATCCAAACACAAAGAGCAATAAGCTCCTTGATAAATCCACGAAATAATCCTGTAATTACAGATAGAGCAATAATCGCAATAATTGCATAATCAATCCAATGCCATGCCATAATGAGCTGACTCCTGTTTTCTAGTAACTATTCACGCTGATGGTAGGAAATATCGTCTTTGGCCCATTTTGGACCTGAATGCTCACCCCGCCTTCACGATAAAACCATTAAGCTGCATACTTTCCGCAAGCTTTTTTTGCAAAATTTGGGCTTCATCTCGCGCGTAAACTTGCCCTACCAAGACTTTATAAATATCACCCTGCTTGCCTGTTGATTTATTGTAAGTAGCTACGTAACCTTTATTTCGCAACCGATTAACCAATGATTTAGCATTATCTTGCTGAGAAAATGAGGCTAGTTGTACGGCATAAATTTGTCTTTTAGCCAACTCTTTATTCATTTCTTTTTTAATAGGTGTGATAACCGCTTGATTTTTTGCTTGAGGTTTAGGGGTCACTATCACTTCTTCAGCTTTTGCTACCATCACTGCTTGATTTAGTTGAGGTGCTGCGGGAATAATGGATTTAACGCTAATAGGCTCCGCTTTAGCGATTTGGGTTAACTTAAGAGGCTCTACTAATTTTGGCATAGCCACATGAGCTATTTTTACCGTTTCAAAGACAGCCTTTTCACTTTTAACGACCACTTTAGGTGCGATAGGTTTTGCGGGTAATTTAACGGAAAGCCGATTATTTGCTTCAAAATACCGATTGGATTTTTTTACCACGGGAGGTATGAAAATAGTAGCCAATGATAGGATAACCACTAAACCCACTATACGATGTTTAACTCGTTCATCCACATTAAATTTCATCAAATTCCTCCTGCTTCATATAGGCAACGTCCCTAAAGTTTCTCATTACAGCACTCACCGTCAGAAAAGAACCGTACACTATAATTAAATCACTCTCTAAAGCGGCCTCTATTGCTGCTTCATAAGCAGCCAATGGGGTATTATAACACGATTTAACTGAACAATTTTGATTATGAAACGCAGATAATAATAAAGCCTCACTGGCAGCACGCTTCCCCTCTAAAAGCGCTGGATACCAATGATCAACATAAGGACGCATAGGAGAAATTAAACCCAGGAGATCTTTATCTTTTAAACCCGAAAATACAGCATGCACTTTACCCTTAGGCTGGTATCGTCCAATAAATTCTGCTAATAATCTTACGGCTTGCGGATTGTGAGCCACATCAAAAATAGTGGTTACAGCTCCTCTTACAACCTGCTGCCTACCCTGAATCGCTGCATTTTGTATACCATAAGCAAGCTGCTCGCCGGTAATAGGACATTTATTGCTTAAATATAACGCAGCAAGTACGGCTGCCGCTGCTGCCTTTGGATGAAGCTTAGGACAAGGTAACGCTATCGTTGGATGAGGCGGCCATGTCAGCTCAAATAGCGTATCACTGATTTTAAAAGAATAATGTTGATCAAGGCATAACATCGATACATCCAAGGCCTTAGCATGCTCAATAATACTTAACGGAGGATTGGTATCCGCATAAATGAGTGCCTTTTTCGCTCTCAAGATACCCGCTTTTTCGCGCCCTATTGCCTCTTTGGTATCACCTAATCGGTCTTGATGATCAAAATCAATCGTAGTAATAATGGCTAGATCATTATCAATAATATTAGTTGCATCCAAACGACCACCTAGTCCTACTTCAAGAATAATAATATCAGGGACTACCGATTTAAAATGCCACAAGGCAGCCAACGTAGCCATTTCAAAATAGGTTAGATGAATATCGCCTCGATGTTCTTCCAGGTAAAGAAACGCCTTAGAAAGATCTTGATCTGCGATAGGCTGACGGTTAACACGTATACGCTCATTAAATCGCAATAAATGAGGCGACGTATAACTGCCTACTGTATATCCAGCACTTTCATAGATAGCTTCTAAGCATGCAACCGTAGAGCCTTTGCCATTGGTACCGGCCACCGTGATAATAGGTACATCCCATGTAAGTAAATGAAGACGTGAGGCAACATTTCTTATCCGACTAAGGCCTAATTGAATTTCTTGTGTATGGGAATTTTCTAGATAATCCAACCATTCATCTAAAGAATATTGTGCAAAACTCATTTCAATGGGAAATCCCTCTGCCAGTTAGTTTTGCTATTAATTCAGCAATGGTTCTTCGTAATGCGTTGCGCTCAATAATCATGTCAATATGGCCATGCTCAAGCAAGAATTCACTGCGTTGAAAACCTTCTGGTAGCGTTTGGCGCACAGTTTGCTCGATCACTCTTGGTCCTGCAAAGCCAATAAGCGCTTTAGGTTCGGCAATAATAATGTCCCCTAAACTGGCAAAGCTGGCTGATACACCGCCCATGGTTGGATCGGTTAAAACAATAATAAAAGGTAAGCCTGTTTCACCATACTTAGCGAGTGCCGCGGAGGTTTTTGCCATTTGCATCAGTGAAAATAAACCTTCTTGCATCCTTGCCCCACCACTGGCAGTAAAACAGATATAAGGCCTTTTTTCAGCCATGGCCACATTAACTGCCCGCACAAATTTCTCACCAACGGTAGCACCCATGGAGCCACCCATAAAATTAAATTCAAAGGCGCTCACCACAATAGGCTGTTGTTTTAAAGAGCCCTTCACCACCACTAACGCTTCTTTTTCAGCGGTTGACTTTTGTGCTTGGGAAATTCGATCTTTGTATTTTTTAGAATCTCTAAACTTTAATCGATCAATGGGCTCTAAATTAGCGGCAATTTCTTCTTGCCCTCCATCATCTAAGAAATAAGCGATACGTTCGCGTGCAGAAAGGCGATGATGATGGTTACACTTAGGACAAACAGAGAGATTTTTCTCAAGCTCAGAACGATAAAGGATCTCGTTACACCCTAGACACTTCACCCAAAGCCCTTCAGGAACACCTTTCTTCTGAGACGTTTCTGTTCTAATCTTTGAAGGCAATAATTTCTTCAGCCAACTCATAAATGATCATCCATCCTAGTCCACAAAAAGAAGATTATACCCTAATAAAAGATAAATATTTATATTTGAATAAGGTTTGTACATCTAAGTTTGTTCACATTTTTATTTATATGTATAATATAATTCCTTGAAATTAATTATATTAGAGTTCTGAGGCCGTAATAATGCCGATTTTGAATAATCTTACACTAGAATCATTGCGTACTTTACATCGTGATTATAATCGATTATCTCGATTTAATCAGTTATCTTTTCCAAGAGCGGTACGAATAGCATTAGAAGCATTCGCGCTAAACGATACATCAGAAAATGCTTTTCGTATTTACACGGCCTTTTTTAATACATGGGGTTTTCAGCGTCGCCTTTTTTCCTGCCTTCGTGAATTTTCTTTATCTCCAATTACTAGGTTACTTCATGTATTGCATACGAATCATTTATTGATGGGGGAGATAGGTCGGGCAACTTTTAATGTTGTAGTAGTAGAAGAAGAAGATGGGGTCCGAAACCACTTGCTTCTTATGGAAATGTTTCATGGCCTTCATTCTGACGGTTTATTAACAGGCCCAATGGCTCAGGCTGCTTTTAATGCGGCATCAGGGCACCGAGAACCAAGCGAAGTTGCTCTGGCTCTTCTAGGACTCCATTTAGGAGGCTTATTAACTGGTGAAGGTGCAACAGCTAATCGCAATGCTGTAACAAGCCATCGACATCCAAGAGCCGTAGAGGAAGCCCTATACATACTGCATAGGCGTGGCTTATTAACGGGTGACAATGCCGAGGCTAATCGGAATGCTATTATAAGGCATGAAGACACACCCAACTTAGCTTTGGCACTTAGGAAGCTTTCTTCCAACGGTTTACTCACGCGAGAAAGCGCCCAAGCTAATTTTAATACTATAAAAGAGCATAGATGTCCTGAAAGAGGTGCAGAGGCTCTCTTTATACTGCAGCAAAATGCATTATTAACTGGTGACAGTGCTGATGCCAATCGCAATGTTTTAGCTAGACATCCCTATCCTGAGCAAATTGCTCATGCTTTAATTGGACTTCGAGACTTGTTGGCTGGTAGTTGTGGCCAACTTATCCGTAGTATATTAATAGAATATCAAAGAGACCCGAATTTCCATATCGATGATCTTCGATCGCTTCATGCAACCGGTTTACTAACGGGTGAGGATGCCGCAGCCAATTGCCGTCTTCTGTTACAATGCCGACAGCCATTCTCTGAGATAGCTAGGGCTCTAGTTAGCCTTCATGAAAAAGGTTTGTTAACCGGTGATGGGGCTGAAGCTAATCGAAGGGCTGTGGCCGAATACCGAGGTGGTCCCCCTCCCCAAACCCACTTTGAGTTTACTTTGGCTCTGATTAAACTTCATGAGGCCGGTCTATTAACAGCGAGTAATCGTGATGCTATAGCAAACCATGCAAAGCCTTACCCTCTCGCTTACGCTCTTTCTACACTTCATGAAAAAGGCTTGTTAACAGAGGCTAACCGCAGTAGGGTTTTAACACTTAGGCACCCAGGAATAACGGTTATAATTGATGTATGTGGTTTATTAACAGGCCCATCTGCCCAAATCAACTTTAATGTGGCTGCTGAATGTGACCGCGTAAAATCACTTGCTAGGGCTCTTGCTGCGCTGCATGCTAATCATTTATTAGCCGATCCAGCAATAACCCAAACTCGCTTTGACCTATTACTTCTTCACTCTGCTGTGGTTCTTACTCCAGAGCAGGAAGAAGAACACCTCTGGCATGAGAATGAAGATATCTGGCTGAGAATACCTCCTGGTGGCCTAACATCAGAGCGGTTTGATCAAATAATACACATAGCAGAGACCCATGTCGCCAATCCAACCATGGGTCGCGCGGCCCTCCATGCCTATGTCAATCATGAAATTCTAGGATTTGGGGATGGTGCTGGTGCTGGTGCAGGAGCTGGGGCTGCACTCCATTATGATACTCATACAGCGAGTGTCCATGCTTCAGCATCTGAATCGGCTCGTAAACTAATGGCCCATTATGGCTCAAGCATTAGTGGTCCTTCATTAGATGCAACGCTTCTTTCTGTATCCACATGGCTCGATGAGCAACCTACATCACCCAGAATAGACGCAGCAAAAAGGGGGTTTGCACGAATTACCCGGTCTGATTACTTTCACACCGATGCTGTATCAGACGTTTCTACAAAACAATTATTAGCCTTGATTTGGATTGCCATTCAAGATGATTCAAAGCGAGTAGGTACATTAGACGATGCCAAACGTCAAATGATTAGCGCACTGTATGAAAGTCAGCGAGAATATAATATATCTGAAGCAGGAGTTGATGATGGAGCAATTGTCGACCAGCCTTCCTGCAATGCTGGAACTTTCAATAAACTAGTTGAGAAATTCCATGCGCTTCATCCTGATATTAACCTCGTTATCATCAATCAAGCCGGTGCTACGGCTAAACTCCATGCGTTAGTAAAAGAAGAAGCATTAGCCTATTTAAATAGCCTGAGGACAACTGGGCAAACAGCAGAGCTTTCCCGCTTACTCGATGCTATTACAGCTACGACAAATGAAGATACTGTCGAGCCTCTCTGGAGTTCTATTTCAGAATCCGTTGCGAATAAATTATTTGAAGAGTTTAAAACCCTATATCATAATAACAGAGAAAGTGCTGAATTTCTTGGGCTTATAGCCACAGGAATATTTGTCAAATTACCCGTTGATAGGCTAAGTGCACTAAGGCCATCACCTTCACCACTAGCGACACTAACTGCTGGTCCAGGGTTTTTCGCAGGGGCATTACCACCATCTTCTGAAGTAAATGCTTCCGCTACAGTAGCTACCGCTACTACTGGAGGCACGTAAGCAAGCCACGGGGGGTAGGATCGGAGGTGAAATGTCAACAGACCCTAATGAATACGAAAAAATTTACTCTTACTTAGGGATGTTGCCTAGCATATCTCTGGATGCCTTGTGGACAAACCGAGGCAGAGATTGCAGACTATTTATTAAAAGCCTCTCGCCGAGCCAAGCCCATGACTGATTATTATGATGAAAAAATAGTTAACATTTATCAATACCCTACCTGGTTTGAATCAAAAACAGGTTTATTAACCATAGGCGACCTGCATGGCAATGTGATCAAATTATTGCATTTATTATTTCGTTATAACATTATCCAGTTTAATACCGACGTAATCGACCCTGCGGCTGCTTATGATGAATGGGTTCGAATGTATGAAAAAAATGAGGCGTTAATAACCGTTATTTTAGCTAATGGAGTCACTGAACAAACAAAGAAAGAGTTAGCGAGTCATTTAAATTTATTTAATGATTATCTAAACAACATTGAGGTAATCACAACCACTCTATCATTAAGATTCATGGGCGATGAAACAGCCGATCGTGGTGCTAATGATTATTTCACCCTAAGACTTTTGGCCTTATTACGCGAGAAAGGAGTAAAACTATCCATTTTATTGTCCAATCATGGTCATGGCTTTATAAAATATTATGAAGCCCCTACTCCTGAAGAGGCGAGCTTCATCGACATACATCCAGGGTATAAAAATTCACTGTATGGATTAATGATACTTGTTGATGAAGGATTAATTGCTGACGAAGAATTAATTCAATTAATAACAGGGACATATCAACCTCTTCTTCAACTAATAGATTATTCCCTTACCGAGGATGGCATCATTATTTTCACCCATGCTCCGGTTGGCTTCCATATTATCCAAGAACTTGCTCAGTATTTTGGCTTAGTCTATGACGACTCCAATAAGGAAAAGCTGGCTTCAACTATTATGCAACTAAATAAAAAATTTAAAGAAATCGTTATAAACAATCAAGTTGACTCGTTATTTAAAGAGAGAAATAACGATCACTTAACCCAAAATCCCTTTATCTACCTTACCTGGAACCGTTGGAGTTATGAAAAAGATCTTGCGAATTTAAGGCCGGACATGGTTAGTCATTATCATGTTACGTATGTACATGGACACGATAGCTATCCCAGCCCTTTTAAGCATGTTATCAATCTTGATACGTTAAGCGGAAAATGCGCGCGAAAAAAATTACCGGATATACGCTCTAACCCCGATTTTTATAAAGAGAAAGTATGGATTTCTACCCAAGCTAAATCTATTGAAATTTAAGCCTCGCTGAATTTAAGCGCCAATCCCTAGTTTACTGGACTTTGGACACTCGAATATTCCCCGCCCACAAATCGGTTAAAAAAGCTCGCCAAGGGATGATCGTAATTGATTTGCCGTTTTCTAATTCTATTTTTCTTTTTCTAGCGTCTTGCGAAACAACAAGTGCTGTGGTGTTAGGATGCTCTTCATAAAATGCAATTAGCCCTTTAATATCCTGCAGATGGACTTGCTGGCTAATCTTCACTTCAATTGCCACATTCGCATCACCAATAATAAAATCCACTTCGTGGCCTGTTTTTGTACGCCAATAACTAATTTTCTCTCGCTTGCGATGAAAAGATAGATAAGCGATTAATTCGGTTAAAATGAGATGTTCAAAACTTATTCCCGCCGCATCTCCTTTTAATTCTAACACCCTACGACGTGCCAGATAATTAGCAACCCCTACGTCAAAAAGATAGAATTTTGGCACGGAAGTAATTAAATCTCGCTTTATTTTTTTATTGTAAGGATAGATATAATAGCCCAGTAATGTATCTATCAATATTTGATAAAAGCCACTAACCGTTGCACGATCTACACCACAATCACGCGCAACATTGCTATGATTAACCATTTCACCATTTGATAAACCTGCAACATCTAGGAAACGTGCAAAGCCTGCTAAATTTCTAACCAAACCTTCATTGCGAATTTCATCGGTTAAATAAATATCAACATAGGCTTCTAAATATTCATTTATAAATACTGGATCTGCTAAATAATGTTTAGGAACAAGGCCGTGCTGCAATGCTCGCAGCAAATCAAAATCGGGAATCTCTGCAAAAACAAGCGGAAAGAAATGATACTTCCATGCTCTGCCTCCTAATAAATTGGTCGCATCCATTTTTAGTTTTCGCGCACTTGAGCCACACAAAATAAACTGGACAGAGAGATGCTCGATCAACCAGTGCACTTCATTCAACAATGCAGGCACCTTTTGAACTTCATCAATGATGATAGGATATGCAAGGGAAGCTTTATCCAACGCATTTATTTCCTCGCGTAATAACCAAGGGGATTTGGTTAGGCGCATTAGTTGATAAGTATCTAATAGATCGTAGGTAATAGAATTAGGAAAGTGACTTGCCAAATAACTTGATTTACCCGTCTGCCTCGCGCCCCATAAAAAGGCTGATTGCCCCTCTGGTAAGCGCATATTTAATGTGCGTTTAAACATTATGGACTCAACTAATTGATGACATTATCAACTAAGAATATAACTTTTAGATGGCAATGTCCACACATAGTTAGAACAGGAGTGCAATTTTAAGTGCGGTTATATAATTTCTACACTTATAGTCGATGTCCGGCAGCTTGGCCACGGGAGCCAGCCGGATAAGCCAATATTTGCTTGACGCATTAACGTCTCTAAAGTTTTTTTTACCTAGGCCGCTACTTCTAATAAGCAGCTAATTAGGACTCTGTACATGACAATTTTTTTTAGTACGTTAGTGTTGTCATCCCCGCGCAAGCTACGATCCATGGTAGAAGAGGCTCTATGCTACCACCACGATGGATTCCCGCCCATGCGGGAAGGACAGTATTACTTTTTGTCATGTACAACATAATTAGGAATGACAATGAGGCACTTAACTCTAATTCTAGTTATTCTATGTGGTTTATTATTTTCCCCTATCTCCTTAGGACAAATGCGGTTTGGTGAATCACTTTGTACTTTACCGGATTATTCATGCATTAAAATTAAAGCAGGTGATAGTTGGGATAGCTTATTTCCTAATGTCGAAGAGCAAGATATTGTGCGCCGAGTCAACCGTATGAATATCCCTTTGCGACGCGGCATGGTTCTCGCTGTTCCTAAAAACATTGATCGCTTAACCATCTATGATGTCTCCCCCTTCCCCCGCTATATTGAATCGAATGGCGAAAAAATTATTTATGTAAACCAACAGCAATTGGCCTGGGGGGCTTATGATGAAAACGGTGAGCTGCTTTGGTGGGGACCGCTTTCTTCAGGATCAGGGCGATGCCATGATGCAGAAGGCCATTGCACCACCCCTTCTGGCTCTTTCCGCATTATCCGTAAGCAAGATATTGAGTGCATTTCAACCGCCTTCCCAGCACGTGCTTATGGTGAGAGTGGTGGCGCTGAAATGCCCTATTGCATGCATTTTTTACGTGGTTTTGCTTTACATGGCAGTGATACGGTGCCTGGTTATCGCGCCAGCCATGGCTGTGTTCGTATGTTTATTGAAGATGCACGCTGGTTAAATGAGGAATTTATCGATCTACCTGGGGAAGGAGGGTACAAAGGTACCCGTGTGGTTATTAATGGTCTAGATGATTAATTTTATACCAAAAAGTTTGCAGCATTTTCTTAAATAACCCTTCGAGACGCGGGCTGCATACGCTCATCAGGGCGAACGACCTTTAGAATAAAAGGGCCAAAGTCGAGTTTACATCAAGACAGAAAAGGCGCCATTAACACCGTGATGCGCTAAAGCGACCTTCACCTGGTCACTCTTTGATCGACTAGGGAAAGGGCCAACTTTCACCACAAAACGCCGCTGATGTTTCTCAACAAACACCCGTGAAGAAGTTAACTTAGCTAATTTACCGCGGAATGATTCTGCGAGTTTTGGTGAGCTGAAAGCCCCTGCCTGTAGATAATAATGGGCATTTCTTGCTTTGCCAGCGCCGCCAGGGGTTAAAGCTTCTACTTCTACCATGGCTGTTCCCTTAGGGAAAATACCTAATTTAACTGCTGCGCCATAAGATAAATCAATGATTCGTCCACTGTGGAATGGCCCTCGATCATTCACTTTTACAATGGCTTGTTTGCCGTTGCTTAAATTTTTTACTCGCACGTAAGTGGGTAAAGGTAATGTCTTGTGTGCCGCCGTTAAAGCATACATATTATAGTCTTCACCACTTGATGTACGCCTGCTGTGAAATTTAGTGCCATACCAAGACGCTAAGCCGCGAACACGATAGCCCCTTGCGCTGGGCATTACTGCATAGGTTCGTCCGTCTACTTTGTAAGTCCCTGGATTGCCATAACGGCTTAAAGGTTCATTTTTTGGAAGCACTTCTTTAAAAAAGGAAGGTATGGGTCCTAAAGGTGCGCTATCTTTAATGTTTTTTAAGGATTTTTCTTGTCTACTTTGGGAGTGTTTATTGGATCCATGCTGCGCGGTAGTATGTTGGGTTTGACAGCTCACTAATAAACTACAAATAATGCCCCAGAAAATATATTTCATTGACTATCTCTCTGATTTTATTGTTTTCAGGTAACAAAACTCGGCAAGTATACTCTTAAAGAGGTCTCTTGTCATTTTTCCATTTTCGAGATGTATTTTGCTGTGTTAAGATAAGCAAATTTTTATGACCTGAGTTAACAATATGAATAAATATTCCTTTTTTTCCCTAAAACTTTTATCAATCATTGCCCTATGGTTTAATTTTTCTATTTCTTATGCCGAATATCCGGTGCTAAATACGGCCATACCCCAACCCACCGCTCCTACAGCCGCGCCATTAATTACCCCTTCTCCGCCTACCTTAAATGCGAAAGCTTACATCCTTATTGATGCGAGTAGTGGAAAAATTATTGCGGAAAAAAATAGCGATCAGAAATTGCCTCCTGCTAGTCTAACTAAAATGATGACGCTTTATGTTATTTCAAGCGCTCTACGCAATCAGCAAATTCATTTAGCTGACCCTGTTCGCATCAGCCAAGAAGCGTGGAAAACAGGTGGTTCTCGTATGTTTGTTAAAGAAGGCCAGCAGGTCAGTGTAGAAGATTTGCTTAAAGGCATTATTGTCGATTCAGGCAATGATGCTTGCGTTGCTATGGCCGAACATGTAGGCGGTAGTGAAAGTGGCTTTGCTGAGATCATGAATCAACAAGCTAAAAATCTAGGCATGGCTAACAGTCATTTTACGGACAGTACAGGCTTACCGAATGAAGCACATTATACCTCTGCTAAAGATCTAGCGATTTTAGGCAAGGCCTTAATCAATGATTTCCCACAGTATTATCATTGGTATAAACAAAAATGGTTTACTTTCAATGGTATTCGTCAACCTAACCGTAATCGTCTACTTTGGCGTAATCCGCAAGTAGATGGATTGAAAACAGGGCATACTAATGAAGCCGGCTTTTGCCTAGTAGCTTCTGCGAAACATGGTAATATGCGCTTGCTTTCAGTTGTCATGGGGGCACCAACAGAAACGTCCCGCTCCGATGATAGCGAGCGTCTATTGAATTACGGTTTTCGATTCTTCGAAACGCATGAGCTTTATAAAAAAGGTACGAAAATAACTGATCTTCGTCTATATAAAGGACAAGCCAATACGATTGCGGTAGGCTTAAGTGAGAATCAATACGTCACTATACCGACAGGTCAATATCAGCGCTTGAAAGTCAGTACTACTGCGCCTAAATATTTGCAGGCTCCTATTAAAAAAGGCGATAAAATAGGAGAGCTTGTAGTTAGATTTGATGATAAGGTAGTGGCAAGCCAACCCTTATATGCTCTTGAAGATGCACCTAAAGGTGGCATGTTTGCCCGGATGAAAGACTCCATTAACTTAACATTTAAGCGCTGGATGAGTTAGGCAACGTCTTAAAAGTGATCGCCGAGCTGTAAAAGGGTCAAAGTAACGTTTGATGTTGGGCCAAGGCCCAATCTACCTATATGAAACTAACTTAAGAATGAACCGACATGACTGAAGAAAAAAAACTACTGGAATTTCCTTGTGACTTTCATATTAAAATCATAGGAACACATAAGCCAACGTTTTTAACTGAAGTGATGGAAATTACTCGCAAACATTTTCCAGATACAAAAAAACATGCAGCCCGTACTCAAGAAAGCCAACAAAGTAATTTTTTATCGATTACCATTACCTTGTATGTAGAAGAAAAAACGACTTTAGATTTGCTTTATAAAGAATTAACTCAACACCCCGACGTTAAATGGGTTCTTTAATGATTAATGTTCGTTCCTTAGGATTACAACCTTATGCTGCCGTGTGGGATGAAATGAAGCAATTCACCCAAAATCGCACTTTGGATACCGTGGATGAAGTATGGCTATTAGAACATGAGCCTGTATATACCCAGGGACAAGCGGGCAAAGAAGAGCATATCCTACAAATCTCCACCATTCCTATTATCCAAAGTGATCGCGGCGGGCAAGTGACTTATCATGGTCCGGGCCAATTAGTTGCTTATGTGCTGCTTGATATTAAAAGGCGTAACATGGGTGTACGGACTTTGGTTTGTGAATTAGAGCAGTTACTCATTTCCTTATTAAAGGATTTTAATATTTCAGCAGAAACACGTTGCAAAGCTCCGGGCGTCTATGTTAATGATAAAAAAATTGCTTCAATTGGTTTACGAGTAAAACAAGGCTGCACGTATCATGGTATTGCCTTAAATGTCGCAATGGATTTAAAGCCCTTTTCATCAATTAATCCTTGCGGCTATGCACAATTACAAATGACTCAGATCCAGGATTTTGTGCCGGATGTTGATATGGAGCGAGTTAATAAAATTCTTATAAATAAATTTATAAATACATTTTAACATTGAGACTTATGCATTTATTTACTGACTATATACAACCACTTACTGTCTGGTTATATGCTCATCCTCACTGGGCATTGTTCATTACTTTTTTAGTTGCTTTTAGCGAATCACTGGCTATTGTAGGCAGCATTATTCCAGGCTCAGTCACCATGACCACTATTGGCATTTTAGCCGGCTCTGGTGTTATGCGTATTGATTTAACTTTTCTTGCTGCAACCTTAGGGGCTATTGCGGGTGATAGCGGGAGTTATGCGTTAGGATATTTATTCAGCGATCGATTAACCAATATGTGGCCTTTTAAAAACTATCCTTCATGGCTTTTATATGGCCAGGATTACTTTGCCCGTTATGGTTCTGCTAGCGTACTCATTGGTCGATTTGTTGGCCCCTTACGCTCCATCATCCCTGCGGTAGCTGGCATGATGCATATGAATCACTGGCATTTTTTATTTGCAAATACCTTATCGGCAATTGGATGGGCAATTTTATATGTGACTCCCGGGGTGCTAATCGGGGCGGCGAGTAGCGAGCTTTCTACGGAAAGTGCTACTCGATTATTTATTTTAATCCTGATTTTACTCTTAATGGTTTGGGTTTTAAGTATCGGTATAAAATGGACGCTAATTCACACCCACCAATTTTTACGGACAAATCTTCACGACACCTGGATGCAGTTTAAAAAGCGCCCTTATGTAACGCATCTTGTCAGCAAGATAACCCCTCGTTATGAAAAAAATCATTACCCAACTGCGGGCTTAACGCTTCTTTGTTTGGTGTGTTTTTCTATCTCATTGGTGCTTATTGGACTAGTTATACAAGGCACATGGGTTGCTGGCCTTAATAAGGCTATTTATCTTTTTTTTCAAAGTCTTCGGAGCCGATCGCTTGAAGATTTCTTTTTAATTATTAGTCTTATTATTTCCTCTCCTGCCTTAGTGACTTTAATATCTACTCTTATAGCCTGTGCTCTGTATTATAAAGATTGGCGTTTTATGCGTTACTGGCTTAGCTTAAGCATCATTAGCACGCTGATTATTTTTTCACTGAATTTTTCGATTAATATACCCAAGCCCACTAACATTTCTAAATACCATAATCTTTTACTTTTCCCCGAGGTCAATTTAACTTTTGCAACAGCATTACTAGGTTTTTTAATTTTTTACTTAAGAACTCATTATCAAAATGCAAGCATCCTCGCATTGCGAGTTATATTAACAGCTGTTTTATTTCTTGCTGGAATGTCCATTGTCTATTTGGGAGATAACTGGCTAATTAATGTGATAACATCTTATTTCATTGGCCTAACCCTTTGTTTTTCACATTGGATTCTTTACAGGCGTGACATCAAAATACAGCTTCGCACTCCTTTACCTATTTTATTATCTTTTCTTTTAGTGCTAGTTGCCGTTTACGCTTCGTACTCTCTTTATTTTAAAAAATTAGTTCAAATTCATAGTCCTCACTTAACACAATATGTCATAACCGAAGAGGTTTGGTGGAACCAACAACAACCGTTATTACCTATTTACAGTACTAATCGCATTGGGCAGAAAAGAGGATTATTAAATATTCAATACCTAGGGGCTATTAAAACATTACAGCAAACCTTAGAAACTCATCACTGGAAACAGCAACCGGATTCTTTTTTCTATTCATTATTGATTCGTGCGGGAGGAAGCACAAAAAATGGTAAAGTCCCGCTAATGGCACAGTTTTATCAAAATAAGAAACCGACCCTTGTAATGACTTATAAGCCTTACAATAACCCTAACATTTTATTGGTTTTACGATTATGGCCGTCCAATTATTACATCCGCCAAGAGCACCAGCCTATTTGGCTAGGCAGTTTGGATTATTTTTTTCAATCCCATAAAGGACAGTGGTCAAAAAATCCTGAGCAACAAAATTCCCTCAACGTTACTCATGCTTATCTAAAACAAACTTTACCTAAGTTTAAGTTTAATCAAATTACTTTACCTACAGAATATATTTCATCGCCCACACCATTAACCTCTTCAATCCTTTTAATTAAAGAGCCGCGGGGTGTAGATATCACTATGTTCACGCTGCCTAAGACGCTTGAGTTATTCCCTTTGGTTTTAAAAATGTGATATAAAGAAAGCAATTTTAATAATTGCCTTTAAGGACAAATGCAATGAATTTACTCCTAAATACGCTCAACAATCTTATACCTTTATTGGGTGTTATTTTTTTATTTACTGGGATCAATGCCCAGCGAATTAATTTTATTATTGCTGCCTTCTGGTTAAGTTTAATTGGCCTTATATTGCATTATCAAACAGCAGGCGGTGAATTATTAGGTAGTTATTTTGGCTATCAAAATGCAACCCTTTACAGCATTAATCTCCTTGTTTTAGTTGCTTCGATTTTATATTTACTTTTCAGGCTACCTTTGTTTAAAAAGCGCTCCTATCGTTATCTCCTGGGATTAATTGCTGCTTGTTTGATTATTGGTGTTGCTATCTTATTAACTAATCTATGGGTTAATGCACATTTCATTGAACATAAAAAACCAGGTACCCCTGTTTTACAAGTAGCCACTGCATCTCCTATAGTGTATTGCAATTATCGCTATGTTTTTTACCGTATAGATAACGATGGTAAAGTAAGTTATATGTGTCCTAACTATTACGGAATTCTTCCTTCCGTTGGGCATTTAGACGTAACACCAGAATTTGTATTACACCATTTAGCACAAACGATGGAGACTGCAAATTTTAGGGGTAGTAAACCAAAATAGTTTTTAACCGATTACGCATGCCTACAAATTACGCTATTGGGTTGTTTTGTAAGCGTTGTTTTTGTTACTATCAGAGAAAATTAAATATTACTTATCAATTATGCGTCGATTGTTTTTGATTTTTTTGATGTTTTTTAATTGCCTTTCCGCATACGGGATGGGGCCAAAATTAAATTGGGAAAAGGCTATCGATAATGCAATAAGAAAATACGGGATAAAAACAGAACCGCAATTAATGCATTTTTTTACAGAAGCTAAAGTTTCCTATCCACCGCAGGATATTGCATTATTAGCCTTTAAACAAGAACGTCAAGTTCAGCTATGGGCAAAAAATGAAGGCCAATCATGGCGCCATATCCACACTTATCCTTTAACGGCTTATAGCGGGCGGCTCGGCCCCAAATTAAGAGAGAATGATCTTCAGATTCCGGAAGGTGTATATCGACTTACCTCGCTTAATCCATTTAGCTCTATGCATTTATCAATGATGATTAACTATCCCAATAATTTTGATCGCTTACAAGCCATTAAAGATGGGCGACGTAATTTAGGCAATAATATATTTCTACACGGTAAAACTTATTCTGTCGGCTGCCTTGCTGTAGGTGATAAAGCGATTGATCAATTATTTTTTCTTGTTCACCGCGTAGGTTTAAATCATGTTCAATTAATTATTGCACCTAATGACCTACGTCGAGATAAACCAGCCACTTCTAATTTCGCTCAACCACGCTGGCTACCCGAATTATATAAAAACATTGAACAAGCTCTCAGCCATTTTCCGGTTACGAAAACAGCCTAGCGCCTCATCAGCATTGAGTTTACACTGAATTTACGGGGTAACTGTTCATGCAATGGCGTCAACGTAAGACCCATCCCGAACAACGTGCCGACTCTTGATGGCAATGGGGCATGAAAAGAGCCCTATAGGGCGTCGCACGCCCACAAATGGGACTAAGAGTTAGAACAGACTAGTGAGGGATGACGCTTTCCTTACGTTGACGCCGTTAACTGTTAACCCTGATGGTAGAAAATGTCATCTTTGACCGAGTAAATTTCAAATTTCTTCATGCTCAGGCGAAACTACAAATATGCCTGGGGCATTGCGTAAATACTCGTTGTAATCCATGCCATAACCGAAGATATAATGATCATCAACTTCTAAGCCAACAAAATCAGCCTGCTTTAGTCCATATTCATCACGAGTATGTTGTTTATTGACTAAAACAGCACTGTAAACTTCATCAGCCCCCATTGCTTTAATTTCATTTAGAATGGCCGCTAAAGTTACACCACCATCTAAAATATCATCCACCACTAAGACTGTGCGCCCAGTCAGATCAACAGAAGGCTTTACTTTCCAATGGAGCGTGCCCGCTCTAATCTCACCACGATAACGAGTCGCATGGATATAATCTACTTCTAAAGGAAAATCTAATCGAGGTAATAAATTGCCCATAGGTACTAAACCACCAATCATTACACACAAAATAACAGGGTTCTTCTCGTGTAATTCCCGGTGAATTTTAGCAGCCATAACATCAAGCGCTTCTTCAATTTGCTTCGTAGTAAATAGGCGAGTGGAGCTTTTATATACTTGTTTAATTTTTTCTGGAATAGTCATATACATTATCAAATGAAGAAAGACCTGTAGTATACAAAAACATAATAGCTGTATTCAATTAATTAAGACCGATTCTATAAAAAAGGCGGGATTTACCCGCCTTCCTGTTCTTATCTGCGTTCTTCTTTGCCTGGGCGTTGTCCATGTTGATGGCCTGGACGTTGGTTGCCATGTTGACCACCTTGTGATTGACCTGAACGATGGCTATTTTGTTGAGCTTGTTGTTTATTCTGATTAGCATTTTGATGATTCATTAGTCTCTCCATAGTATTAAAGTTCATCTTTTTTAGCCAAAATTTTTAAAAGATCATACAATCTTTATTAATTCAAAATAAACCTTCGGCCTTTTAACCGTAGCACAAGTTTTTTAATTTTACTAATAAATCTCCCAAAATTATTAAGATGTCTAACATGAAAAGTAACCAAACTCTTAAAAACCGTGGCGCTATCAGCAACCCCCAAGGCCGGTTTGATACAACAAGTTACGAGGCTTTTTATGACGGTTGGGACAGCGAAGAAGAATTGCTTTCTCCATTAGAAACAATTTTATATCCTGAAAAAGCTAAATCCATTATTACCCGTAATGATTCTCCTGATTTAATGTTTGAGCAATCCATCAATCCCTATCGCGGTTGTGAACATGGATGTATCTATTGTTACGCAAGGCCTAGTCATTCCTATGTGAATTTATCCCCCGGATTAGATTTTGAAACGAAAATTTTCTATAAAGAAAATGCCGCAAAAATTTTAGAAAATGAAATTAATAAACCTCGTTATACTTGCAAACCTATATTGATAGGAGCCAACACTGACCCTTATCAACCTATTGAAGCTAAATTAAAAGTCACTAGAAGCATTTTAGAAGTTTTAAATGCTCATCAACATCCTGTGCATATTATTACTAAAAATGCCCTCTTAGGACGAGATTTAGATATATTAGCTGAAATGGGGAAAAAAAATTTAGTAAAAGTAGCGGTAAGCATTACCTCCTTATCGCCTGATTTAAAACGAATTATGGAGCCCCGCACCACTACACCCTTAGGAAGGCTTAAACTCGTAAAGCGCTTATCAGAACATAATATTCCTGTCCGAGTCATGATTGCGCCTATTATTCCTATGATCAATGACATGGAGCTTGAACAAATAGTAAAAGCTTGTAGCGAAGCTTTAGCCAAGCATGCTAGTTACGTTTTAATACGCTTACCTTATGAGGTTAAGGAATTATTTAAAGAATGGTTAAAAGAACATTTCCCACAGCGAGCAGAGCATGTAATGAGCATCATTCGTCAAATGCGAGGGGGGAAAGAATACGATTCCACGTTTGGCAAACGATTTCGCGGGGAGGGAGAATATGCCAATTTGCTAGCGATGCGATTCCAATTAGCTTGCAAACGTTATAATTTAAATACCATCCCCTCTCCTGAGTTATCCTTAGACAAATTTAGAAAAAAAGAAAAAAGCAGTATTCAGCAATTAGATTTATGGGAAAACTACAGCGATTAATCATGCATCCATTTTCCGACGGCTTGCACGGATTTGCGCTGTATGCGTAATGCTTTATCAGTTTCTTCAATAAGCAATGAGGGAGGCGCTGGATGATATTTCTGCACAACAAAACAATAAAAACCCGCAGGAAATGGCCAAATCATTTTTCCCATTTCATTTAAAAACTCGAGGTTATTGATTAAAAATGGGCGTGATACAGGGGGAATATAATAAAAACTATTTAATACCCATTGTTGATAGCCTCGCTGTAACATGACTCGTTTTAGGGTTAATGCTGAAGCAAGCGTTGCTTGATGATGACCAAAACAAGTTAATCGCTGCCAATACAAAGCAGCACCCCAAAAACTAAAAGGATTAATCCCCAGAAAAATGGCATGCCCCATAGGCTTTAACACGCGATCAATTTCATCAATCGGATTTTTATCCCAAGTGAATGCCTCTACAGATAAAGGAGCAATAACACAATCGATACTGTCTCTGTCAATAGGTAATGCGGTCATAGAAGAAATAAATGACATTTTGCGTGCTATCGCGCAAGGACTTGCCACCCATTTATACCGGAAATTAAGCGTAGGCAGCCAAAGATTATCCCCACAACTACCCAATTGCAGGAGTACCTCCCCACGACACTGCTCGCGAATAATATTCAACTCATCGGTAAAAGCACGAGCTACACGCTCGCCCTGTGGGCTCGTGAACCAAGAATCTAACGCTCGGTATTTGTGGGCTTGTTCATCTAAAGACAACGTAGCTCTACCTCTTATCATTCATTCTATAACTTGTACCATTGTGAGGGTTAGAGTGTAAAGTCCCTAGATAAAACAGGTGAAACTCTCGTATAAGCAAATTTTCCGTAGGTTGGGCCCTGAGGTATCGTCACTTTTTGTTAAACCATGTAGCCTGGTTGCTTGCAACCAGGGACTTTAAGTATTGATGCAAGTCATGGCATGCTTTCCTGGTTGCAAGCAACCAGGCTACCGTTTAATAAGTGACGATACCTCAGAGCCCAACCTACTTCATTTTATTTGCCTATACGAGAGTTGCACCCGATAACCCCATTGTTTTAAAAGCAAATATGTAATATAAAATAGGCAGTCCTCCTCTATGGATAGAGAATTATGCAAGACGACCATCTGCAAGGTATTGCTGCGCTATTGGTACATGAAAAATTGTTGGATAAAGAAGGCGCTCTATATCATTATCAACAAGCACTCAACGACACGGTACGCTTCCCCTATTATTTAATTTTTCACAATCTAATCGATAGTAAAGTGCTCGCAACAACTACGGCTAAACACAGCCATTTACCGTTGATGGAGCTTGATGAGATTGATTTAGAATCCATTCCCCTAATGCTGCTTACGGAAGAGCTTATACAGCGCCACCAGGTAATACCCATATGCCAGCATCATAATCAATTGTCTTTGGCAACAGATGACCCCTATAAACAGTTATCTTGGAATGAAATTCAATTTTATACCGGACTATGTCTTAAGCTTTTTATTGTGGAAACTGATAAACTGCAACGTTTAATTGATACTTGTTTGCGTCACAAAGAGCAGCATGGATTATCAGCCTATTGTGATGGCACTATTCATCAAAAAGTGAGCCATCCCGCACAAGACGAATCCCCGGTGGTTAAATTCGTTAATGAAATTTTAACCACCGCAATGACTAAAAAAATTTCCGACATTCATTTCGAACCTTATGAACAAACCTATCGCATCCGTTATCGCCAAGATGGTTTACTTCATGAAATTGCTCATCCACCTAAACCATTAGCTAATCAAATTACATCACGCATCAAAATTATGGCTCAATTGGATATTGCAGAAAAAAGACTTCCCCAAGATGGCCGTTTTAAAATGCAAGCGCCTGAGCACTCTACCATTGACGTACGTGTTAGTACCTGCCCAACACTTGCCGGAGAAAAAATTGTGATGCGCTTATTAGACACAGAAGCGACTTCGCTTGCCATTGAGAATTTAGGATTGGATTTAAATCAAAAACAACATTTTTTAACCGCGATTCGCCAGCCACAAGGTATGATTCTGGTCACAGGACCTACCGGTAGTGGTAAAACGGTCACACTTTATAGCGCGCTTAATTATTTAAACCGTATTGAAAAAAATATTTGCACTGCCGAAGATCCCGTTGAAATTAAAATACCCGGGATTAATCAAGTCAATATCAACACTAAAACTGGGCTAACCTTTGCAACATGCTTACGCGCATTTTTACGTCAAGATCCTGACATCATTATGATTGGGGAAATTCGCGATAAGGAAACTGCAGAAATTGCGGTAAAAGCAGCACAAACCGGGCATTTAGTTCTTTCCACTTTGCACACTAATAGCGCGGTGGCAACGTTAAACAGGCTTGCCAATATGGGGATTCCTTTTTTTAATATTGCAGATTCCATACGCCTCATTTTGGCCCAACGACTGGTCAGACGTTTATGCCCATTATGCAAGCAACAAAACCATCATGGCTATTATACGCCTCAAGGCTGTAAGCATTGCTTAAATGGCTATAGCGGGCGCTTGGGGTTATTCGAAGTGATGCCTATTACTAAAGAAATGGAGCAAATTATTTTATTAGAAGGTGCATCAAAAGCTCTATTACAACAAGCGCAAAAACAAGGAATGCAACTCATGTATCAATCAGGACTTGAGCGAGTTAGGCAAGGATTGACCTCCTTGCAAGAAATTCATCGGGTCCTTGGGGAAGAAAATGAGCCATAAAATGACCACTTATCACTGGCAAGGTATCTCAAAGAGAGGACAATTGGTCAAAGGTGTAATAACAGCCCGTAGTCTAGCGCTTGCCAAAGTAGAATTAAAAAGCCAGGGTATTATGATTCAAAAAATCAGTAAATATTCATGGCTTTTTTCTATTAAAAAAAGAAAAATAAAATCATCTGAAGTTGTTTTATTTAGCCGGCAGCTCGCTCTCTTATTAGCTAGCGGCATTTCGATTATCCGAGCATTTGATATCGTCATACAAGGACAGAATAAATTACCCATGGTCTTCTTGCTTGAAAATATCAAAGAAACCCTCTCATCTGGCAAAACATTGGCAGACGCTTTAAAAAAATTTCCTGATTGTTTTAATGAATTATTTTGCAATTTAATTGCCGTTGGCGAAAAATCAGGCTCTCTTATTCAAATATTAGAAATTATTACTACTTACAAAGAGCGGTTGGAACGCATTAAAAATAAACTTAAAAAGAGTCTGACTTATCCGCTGATAATAACGCTCGTAGCCTCGCTAGTTACTATTGGTTTATTAGTTTTTATTGTTCCTCAGTTTGAAACTTTATTTAATGATTTTGGTGCCGATTTACCTGCATTTACTTGTTTAATTATTCACTTATCCAAGATACTACAAATGCATATGCCGTTGATTTTGATTCTTTTATTGATCAGTAGCGGTAGTTTTTTATACCTTTACAAAAAGACCGCTTTCGCCCCATTTCTAGACAATATAGCATTAAGGCTTGTCTTTATCGGCCCCCTTCTACAACAGACGATAATCGCCCGCTTTGCTCGAACGATATCTATTGCGCTCACAGCTGGCTTACCTTTAATAGACGCATTAACTATTGCTGCAAAGGTAACCGATAATATTATGTATGAAAATGCGGTTATCCGCATGAAAGAAGAGATTGCTAATGGCCAACCTATTCACAAGACCATGAGTAACACCCAATTATTTCCCTATATGGCCATACAGATGGTGGCTGTTGGCGAAGAATCTAGCACGTTAGCGTACATGTTTAATCAGATAGCAGACTTTTATGAAGAGCACGTTAATAATAAAGTTGACGTTTTAAGCAATTTATTAGAGCCTGTGATCATGGCCCTACTCGGTCTCCTTATTGGAGGCATTATCATCGCATTGTATTTACCTATATTTAAACTAGGAGCAATCATTTGATGAATGAATTTGTTTTGTTACACCCTACCCTAACATTCGTTTTCTTTAGTTTATTTTGCCTAGCAATCGGAAGCTTCCTGAATGTTGTAATTTATCGCTTACCTTTAATGATCAAAGCGGACTATTTATCTCAATGCCGTCATGCCTTAAATGCAGCCAAAGAACTAAACACTACTGTCAATTTAGTTACCCCCCGCTCCTTTTGCCCAGCCTGTAATAAAATGATCCCCTTTTGGCATAATATCCCCCTAGTCAGTTATTTAATTTTAAAAGGGCGTTGTAAAAATTGCCGTCAAGCTATTTCTTTACGCTATCCATTTGTCGAAAGCAGTTGCCTCATCCTCTCTTTAGCAGCTGCTGCATTTTTTGGTTTTAACTTTACTTTAATTTTCGCGTTACTTTTTATTTGGCTGATTATCTGTTTATCTTTCATTGACATAGAACATCAAATGCTGCCAGATAGCTTAACATTTAGCCTATTATGGCTGGGGCTGATTGCCAATACCATGTCACTATTTACCACCTTACCCAATGCCGTCTTAAGTGCAGCTGGAGCTTACCTCGTATTATGGTTATTTATTAAATTATTTTATTTATTGACCGGTAAAATTGGCATGGGACATGGCGACTTTAAATTATTTGCTGCATTAGGCGCATGGTTTGGAGGGACAGCGCTACCGTTCATTATTCTGTTTTCTTCGCTCTTAGGCGCAGTGACCGGACTAATTTATCTTAAAACCACCCATCAAACCAAAGAAACACCCATTCCGTTTGGGCCGTTTCTTTGCTTTAGCGGGCTTTTATCTCTTTTTTATGGAGAAACGATTATTCAGTGGTATTTAGGCGTATTCTCATAACGTTAATAACCATGGTAGGCATAATTATCAAGGTTAAACAACCAATGAGAGGGTCGGCCGGGATTCTGACGAAAAGCTCGACTTTATATACTACTTTAATTCAGTTTGCAAAGAAAGTGGTTATTTTTGCAGGGCTTGGGGATGGGTTTCAGCCCTATCCCTTATTATTCCGAAATTGCGTTAGGGCTGAGAAAAATTCGGGTTTATTTAAACCTATGGATGCAAAAATTTGGGGAACTTTATCCCAGCTATTTTCTTGATCAATACTTTCTACGATCAATTCAAATCCTTTTTTCTTATCACCTTCAACACCCCAGGCATTGATATAACACAATCCCCGTAAACGCTTAGCTTCAACATGATTTAATTTTTCTGCTGCCACTAAATAGGCATGCGCTTCTTCATAACGTTGTTTAACTTGCCGCTCGTTACTAGGGTTTGCAAAAACGCCATTAACCTGTAAATGTTCTCTAAATTTTGCTTCCTCTAATAAAGCCTTGCCTAAACTATACTGTGCATTAGCATCGTCCAATGCTGCAGCTGCGCGATAGCATTCTAATTCCATTTCTCGGGCAAATGGGTATCTTTTTCTCCCCCATAGCGCATGATAAATAGCAGCCAATTTATAATAACCTGCTATTTCTTTCTTCAAGGTTTCATCATTCGGCTGATTATGCACACGGTTTTGTTGCATTGCCTTTAATTTTTTAGTTAATCGATTAATTTGAAGACGCGTAATTCCCCACATAATAACTCCTTAATTACCCAACTAACGGACGTATTGCCTACCTTCACCTATTGGGCCAGGTGCGGTACTGCGCAGAGTCCATTCAAACAATATCGCTAATAAAATAACCACAATAATAATAAGAAAAACCTTTAAGCCAAACCCGATGCTTTCAGAAATATTCCTCCGGCTAGCAACCTGCTCAATAACACTTTCTTTGGGTTCTTCAATACCATAAATCTGATTATCGACCCTATTGGAAATGATATAAGCCATAATCCCGAATAATAAAGCTAGTATAAAAAACATCAATAAAATAATTTTGGCAGCAGCTACTTCTGTAAATTGATAATTTCTTTGCAACCAATCAATCATATGCATCAAAAATTCTGGACTATCGTATTTCCAGCCCAACAATAAGCGCGGCGTTATGTAAAGGCTAAATGCAAGCAAACTCAGACTTAATAATAAAGAAATGATCCCTAAAACATATAATTTGTGATTCGCACGATAACGATCGGGTTCCATAGCTTAATTTACCTTGATGATTTTAATCAACATAACAGATAGTATATTTTTTGCCAATATCCAGTTTATAATTGGGTGGTTTAATACTAAAGGACATGTATGCTAATGAAACGCTTTGTGTTTATCATCTCCGATGGAACTGGTCTTACAGCAGAGTCCTTAGCTAATAGTCTCATGACCCAATTTGAAAATATTGAGTTTGAAAGGCAAACCATTCCCTATTTAGACTCTGTTGAAAAAGCTGAAATATTGGTTAAACGTATTAATGACATTTACGAGAAAACACAAGTAAAACCGTTGATCTTCATGACATTGGTAAACCCTAATATCAGTGACTGTATTAAACAATCGAACGCCAGTTTTTTTGATTTATTTAATACTTTCTTAGCACCGCTTGAACAAGAGTTAGATACAAAATCATCCTATACCGTGGGAAAAACACATGGTGTTGCCAACCTTGAAACCTATAATCAACGTATCGAAGCAGTCAATTACACCTTAGCGCATGATGACGGGGTAAAGACCAAAGGATATGAAAAAGCTGATATCATTCTTATTGGCGTTTCTCGTTGTGGTAAAACACCAAGCTGCCTTTATATGGCTTTACAATTTGGCATTCTCGCTGCTAATTATCCATTTACTGATGATGACTTATCTGACTTTCGTTTACCGGAGGCATTAAGACCTTATAAAAATAAACTCTTTGGCTTAACCATTGATCCTGAGCGCTTACAACATATCCGCACCGAGCGCCGCCCCAATAGCCAATACGCTTCCGCCGATCAATGCAGGATTGAAACGCAAGAAGTAGAAGCCATGTATAAAAATGAAAATATTCCTTATCTCAATTCAACACGGTTTTCTATTGAAGAAATCGCTACAAAAATCATGAACGCATCGGGTTTAAAGCGGCGGTTGTAAATTGTATGGATTTGGGGAAGCACCACACGCCTCCCCGCTACCCCCCACACCACATTGCCATAAAATCATTCACCGACATGGCTGCTAAAGAATTCGTATCATTCATTTTTTGAACAATTTCTTCGACTTTCTTTTCGGTAAAACGCGTACTAATATTGCGCTTGAATTTATCAAGTAAAACAGACACCCCCTCCTCTCGTCGGCGTTTATGGCCGATAGGATATTCAACCGTTATTAGCTCACTTTCACTGCCATCATTGAAGATTAATTTAATGCTATTAGCGATAGAGCGCTTATCGGGCGCATGATAATCTTGTGAGAATTGTTCGTTTTCTGTGACGTGCATTTTTTCGCGTAAGATATCAATACGGGGATCAGCTGCTGCTTCATCTTCATAATGCTCTGCCCGTAAATCGCCATGCAATAATCCAATAGCGACCATATATTGCAGACAATGATCTCTATCTGCAGGGTTATGTAATTTTCCTTGTTTACTAATAATACGGATCGCGGATTCATGCGTAATTAGCTCAATGCGAGCAATATCATCAAAACGTTTTAAAACTTGAGGATGAAGTGCCACGGCACATTCTACAGCGGTTTGAGCATGAAACTCAGCGGGGTATGATAATTTAAATAACACATTTTCCATGACATAACTGCCATAAGGTCGTTGAAATTTAAAAGCCTTTCCGCCAAAAAGAACATCATAAAAACCCCATTTAGGTGCGGTTAATGCACTGGGATAGCCCATTTCACCTTTAGCAGCAATCAACGCTAAGCGAACCGCTCTTGCGGCCGCATCACCTGCAGCCCACGATTTCCTTGAGCCTGCATTAGGCGCATGACGATAGGTACGTAAACTTTGCCCATCCACAAATACTTGGGAAAGGGTGCGCAACAACATATCCCTATCTGCCCCTAAGAATTTAGCAGCAAGAGCAGCGCTCGCCACTTTAACTAAAATAACATGGTCAAGCCCAACCCGATTAAAGCTATTTTCAAGCGCTAAACAGCCTTGAATTTCATGCGCTTTAATCATCGCTTTCAACACCTCTTGCATGAGGATAGGTGCCTTTCCTTCACGTACATTTTGACGGCTCTTATAATCAGCAACCGCTAAGATAGCACCTAAATTATCAGATGGGTGCCCCCATTCCGCCGCTAGCCACGTGTCATTATAATCAAGCCACCTTATCATCGTGCCAATATTAAATGCGGCCTCGACTGGATCAAGCTCGTAATCCGTACCAGGGACACGTGCTCCCCCAGCCAAAATAGCTTGAGGGACAATAGGGCCTAATAATTTAGTGCATTCGCGAAATCTAAGGGCTAACATCCCACAACCGAGTGTATCCATAAGACAGAGCCTCGCTGTTTCGTAAGCAAGAGGACTCTCTATCTTGGTATTTAATACATAATCGGCAATATCACCCATTACACGGTCATAATCCGGCTTTACATTATCTTCAACATAAATTTGCATATTATTTTCTCATATCAATGGCTATATAAGGTCTTGGCTCCGGGCCAATATATTCAGAAGTAGGCCTAATTAAACGATTATCCGCACGCTGCTCAAACACATGTGCTGACCATCCTGTAATACGCGACATCACAAAAATGGGCGTAAATAAGGGTGTTGGAATGCCTGCATAGTGGTAGGCGGAGGCGCTATAAAAATCAAGATTGGGGAATAATTTCTTCTCACGCCACATGATTTCTTCAATGCGCTCAGAAATTTGGTAGAGTAAAAGGCTATTTTGGGCCTCCCCTAATTTTTTAGACCATACCTTAATAATATCGGAGCGAGGATCAGAAACGGTATAAACCCGATGGCCAAACCCCATGATTTTAGCTTTATTAGCAAGCATAATCATTAATTGCTTTTGCGCTTCATCAGGTGTCTTAAACCGCTCAATGAGCTCCATGGCCGCCTCATTGGCACCCCCATGCAATGGACCGCGAAGCGTACCAATCGCCGTCGTTATAGCTGAATAAAAATCAGAAAGGGTAGCTGCTGTTACACGCGCAGCAAACGTAGAAGCATTAAATTCATGTTCAGCGTAAAGAATGAGTGAGACATTCATCATATCTCGCTGTAATTTAGTAGGCTCATGTCCGTGTAAAAGCTTTAAAAAATGCCCGCCTACACTTTCTTCATCACTTTCACCGCTGATTTCTTTACCCTGAAAATGATAGGCGTACCAATAACATAACATCCCTGGGAAAATGGCTAATAAACGATCCGCGATATCTTGCTGTTGCGAAAAATTAGTTTCAGGCTCAAGCGTACCTAGCATGGAGCACCCAGTCCTTAAAACATCCATGGGATGGGTTTCCTTGGGGATAAGTTTTAATACTTTTTTTAATCCTTCGGGTAAACTTCGAAGCCCCATTAGCTTTTTAGTATAGGTGGCTAATTCGGTCTTTGTAGGTAGCTGCCCATAGTGTAATAAATGAGCTACTTCTTCAAAGGTTGCATGAGCTGCTAAGTCATCTATTGAATAGCCACGATAATTTAACCCTTTTCCTGCTTGTCCTACCGTAGCAATGGCGGATTCGCCAGCGACTACCCCAGCTAATCCTGCTGATTTATTAACCATCCTTAGCCTCCATTAATTCGTCTAGTTTTTTTTCAAAATCACGATACTTCAAAACTTCATATAAATCATTACGCGTCTGCATGTGATCTAACATGGCTTTTTGCGTACCCTTCTCTAAAATTGCACGATAAACGTTTAGTGCCGCTAATGACATGGCTCTAAAAGCACTTAAAGGGTATAAAATTAAACCTACACCAGCGCCTTTTAACTCCTCTCGTGTAAAAAGCGGTGTCTTACCAAATTCTGTAATATTTGCTAACACAGGGACCGTTAAACGTTCCGTAAATTGGCGATACTCATCGAGCGTGGTTAAGGCTTCTGGGAAGATCATATCCGCACCGAGTTCGATACAATATTCCGCTCGCTCTAAAGCAGCCTCCATACCCTCTACAGCATAAGCATCGGTGCGAGCCATGATAACGAAATCAGGGTCGATGCGAGCATCTACGGCGGCTTTAATGCGATCACCCATTTCATCTCTGGAAACAATTGCTTTATTAGGACGATGCCCACAGCGTTTAGCAGCCATCTGATCTTCGATGTGAATGGCTGCTGCTCCTGCGCGCTCCATGAGTTTTACTGTACGAGCAATGTTAAATGCGTGCCCAAAACCCGTATCTACATCGACCAGTAATGGCAAAGGACAGGCTTCTGTAACACGCCGAACATCCTCTAAAACATCGGCTAAACCGGTCATGCCTAAATCAGGAATACCATAAGATGCGTTCGCTACACCGGCACCGGACAAGTAAATAGCTTCGGCACCAGCAGTCGCTGCAAGCATAGCAGAATAAGCATTGATCGTCCCCATGACTTGTAAAGGCGCTTTTTCCGCAACCAGTGTTTTAAATCGCTTTCCTATGGAATTTGGCATCCTTACCACTCCTCTCTCCTACTGGGTTAAATCTCTAGATGACCTTTTAAATACCAACGACAGTAGCCTGACATGTAAACCCGCTTGTCTTCAAGCTCACAAAATACCTCCCCTTTGCGTCGCAAGCCTTGTATCGCATGTAAGCTTTTTTTACCCAGACGTTGTGCCCAAAAGGGCGTTAAAACACAATGCGCTGAGCCTGTAACCGGATCTTCAGGGATATTGTGCTTTGGATAAAAACAGCGCGAGTAAAAATCAGCGTCGCCACAAGTTGAGGTTAAAATTAAACCGCGTTTAGGTAGCTTTGCAAGGGCTGGCAAATCAATCTGCGCTCCTGCGACTTCTCTCTCATCCGCTAGCACTACCAAATAATCTAAATCACTAGAATATGCTTCTCTAATAGGCTTATCAATAATATTGTTCAAACGATCTGAATGAGGTAACGCATCGTAGTTTAAACGAGGGAAATCTAACATTAAGCGCTTGCCTTTTTTTTGAACTTTTAAAGGGCCGCCTAAGCTTGAAAAATTAATGATATCCGAATCACATTTATCCAATTCAAAAAGAAGAAATCCTGCTGCTAAGGTCGCGTGGCCACATAAATTAACCTCACCATTAGGGGCAAACCAACGAATTTGAAAATGCTTCCCATCTTCTTTAATAAATGCCGTTTCCGACAAATTATTCTCAGCAGCGATGGCTTGTAAAAGCTCATCATTTAACCAATCATCTAACAGGCAAATAGCGGCAGGATTTCCGTGAAAGACTTTATCTGTAAAAGCATCAATTTGAAATATCTCTATGCGCTCCACATTATCCCTTAATCAATGAACACGCTGCAAAGATTAACGAGCTCTTATTTAAATAGCAAGTCTTGACAAGCTATCCACGACTTATCTCTCGTTTCAAAAAGCGGGCTGGTGAAAGTGATTGCATCATGGTGCGTGTTAAAAAAGTAGGCTCCTTGCTCAGGGTAGCAGCTAACCATTCTGCACTTAGAGGTATCGTCGTTAACCCCCGCGAACCAAACCCTGCAAAAATATATAGCCCTTTATAATAGGGGCCTGCGGTAGGAATCCAGCGCTTTGAATTGCTTATAAATCCAGAAAATTGTTCTCTAAATAAATCCGCCTGCGGCACAGGACCTACTAAAGGCAAATAATCAGGTGTCGCGGCACGTATACCTGCCCAATGATCAATCACCTGTGCTGGCCAGCTAAAATCTGTTGATAAAGAAGCTAGTTTCTTAAGGTTATGGCTATCATCTTCTAGTGTACAAGCGCTATCCAATGCTCCCGTATGATAGGTCGCCCCTAAGCTATGGCAGCCTTGATGGGCGGGAAGAATATGCCCCTCGGCGCATAAAGGAATTTTTAAATGAATACTGTCCTGACTAACAGGGATAGCGGTCATTTGACCTCGAATAGACTTTAAAGGTAATTGATTGGTTTGCAGAAAATGATTTGCTTCAAATCCATTGGCAATGACCAGTACTTCAGCATGATCATTATCAATATGCCACTCACCTTTTTCATAATTTAAGGCGGTAATTTCTTTTTTAGTTATTAATTCAATATTAGGGTCATGAATTAAAAAATCGCATAGAAGGCGCGAATTTATCCACCCTGAATGGGGAATAAATAAACCGCCTTTATTTAACTTTATTCCAGCTATTAGAGACGCTTGGTTAAAATCCACCAAGTATCCTAACTGAGGATAATGATGCAACCAGGACTTTAAATTTTGCTGACTAGAGGCTTCCTCCTCGTTATAAGCCAATTGCAAAATGCCGTTTAACTCACCTACTGTAAGCTTTTGTAACCATTTTTTGTAAACTCTAATCGCAAAGACGTAAGCATGCAGCATGAATGCATTTAAAGGAGAGTAAAACGAAGAAAACTGCGGGTACAAAATGGCCGATTCATTTCCTGATGCGCCTAACCCAGCCTCTCGCTCTCTATCAAAAAGCTTTACCCTCCAACCACGATGAGCTAAAGCAAAAGCCAGATAACATCCGGCAAGGCCTGCACCTATGATAAGCACCTCTTTATTCTTTATTTTGTTAAGAGAAGGTACATGCCATGGCGTGCTTCTTTTTAGCCTCTCTAGTGGTAAATAGTCAAACTGAGCTACCAGCATTTCCCTTTTACGACCATATCCAGACTTTTTACTCATTTTAAAGCCAGCCGTCTCCAACCCCTTTTTCACAATAGATGCTGCCGAAAAAGTCGCTAAGGTGGTACCTGGTTTAGATAACATAGCCATGGTAATAAATAATTGCTCTTGCCACATTGATGGATTTTTCGCAGGCGAAAAGCCATCGAGAAACCATGCATCCACCTGCCAATCTCGTAATGTTTCTTCAAGACGAGGCTCGCCGCAAACAAGTAATTCTCGGTAAACGTCTAAAGCATCCCCCAACATTAAAGTTAAGTTGACCCGCCCTTCATCAAACGATAAGAAATGAAATCCTGGCGTTAGTGCGGGATATTCTTTTAATAAAAGCGCTCCTTCTTCTTTTAATTCAGGCCATAGAAGAAGCGATTTTGCTAAATCCTCAGGCGTTAAGGGATGTTGTTCACATGAAATAAAATGAAGCTTTGCTGTGGCAGGTGCGTGCTTTCGCCACAAAGCCCAGGTTAGTAAGAAATTTAACCCCGTTCCAAATCCTGTTTCCGCGATAACAAAATCATGATCAAGCGCCTGCCAGCGCTCAAGTAAACGATTACCTTCTATGAAAACATATTTTTTTTCACTTAAACCATGTTCTTTAGAAAAATAAACATCGCCAAAAGAGTCAGAATAAGGCTGATTATTCTGCCAAGTCATTTTTGCCGTCTTTATCGGTTGAAAGGGTTTGCTCATGATAGTTCAAATAAAATCAAGGAAGATAGGTGCGATTTTAACCTATAAAAAATTATACTTGTGCTTAAATATTATGGGTGCAGCGCTCCTATATCCAAATTTTCTGTAGGTTGGGCCCTGAGGTATCGTCACTTTTTAAACGGTAGCCTGGTTGCTTGCAACCAGGAAAGCATGCCATAACTTGCATCAATACTTAAAGTCCCTGGTTGCAAGCAACCAGG
>JAGVKL010000035.1 GCA_020050595.1 Legionellales bacterium | reverse complement strand
TTCCCTCTCCTGGGAAGGGTGCTGGAGAATACAATTCCCTCTCCTGGGAAGGGTGCTGGAGAATACAATTCCCTCTCCTGGGAAGGGTGCTGGAGAATATAATTCCCTCTCCACCGCGCGTAGCGTGGGGGAGAGGGTTAGGGTGAGGGGGATTGGGCTTGGCTTCGCGATTAACTGCCTTGATTTTGCCTTTCTTTGATTTCAGATAAGGTTTTGCAATCAATGCATAACGTCGCGGTGGGGCGAGCTTCTAAGCGGCGTAAGCCGATTTCTACACCGCAGGCTTCACAATAACCAAAATCCTCATCGCGCAGCCGTTCTAATGCATCTTCAATTTTTTTGATTAGCTTACGCTCACGGTCACGTGTGCGCAACTCGATGCTAAATTCTTCTTCCTGGCTTGCGCGGTCGGATGGATCGGGGAAGTTGGCTGCTTCATCTTTCATGTGAGTTACGGTTCTATCCACCTCTTCCATTAATGATTGGCGCCAGGCAAGGAGAATCTTCTCTATATGCGCGAGCTGTTTATCATTCATGTACTCCTCACCTTTCGTTTCTTGGTAAGGAGCAATTCCCATACTGCTGACGGCATCAGTTTTCACGTTATATTTACTCTCTTTATTTAAACTGCTTATCGGTGTTGGCATACCTGCCTCCTGCTTTTTGCTCATCCCTCAACAAGCTATTTTTTGGATCGCTGAAAAGGGCTTAGGTATATCAAAATTCATGTTATTCATCAACTATAGCTCATTAAAAATAAATTTGCATAAAAAAAGTCCATTTTGAGCGCCACTTTTTATCTAATTTGTTGTTTTTTTAATTAGTTGCTTTTTCGTCGGCCACCGCATACACGATCGTGTCCTTGCCAATCTTGCCATGAATTTATATTTTCATACCCGTGTGCTTTGAATAAAGCAATGACTGCTTCTTTTTGTGAAAATCCATGCTCTACTAATAATAAGCCGCCCGGATTCAATCGTTCATGGCTTTGTTCAATAATGGAGGCTAAATCATAAAGTCCTTGCTCCCCACTGACTAAAGCCTTTTTAGGTTCGAAGCGGAGATCGCCCTGATTGATATGCGGATCGTTTGCTGCAATATAGGGTGGATTCGATACAATGGCATCAAATGATCGCAATGGCAGGTCTCTAAACCAATCCGAGCAGATCATTTCCACGTTATCAAGCTTAAGAGTCTCTCTATTTTTTTCTGCTACAGCGAGTGTTGCAGGGTGGATGTCGCAGGCTAGAAGATTCCAATTTGGTTTTTCTGTGGCTAAGGCCAAGGCAATCGCACCGCTTCCAGTGCCTAAATCTAAAATAGAGGCAGACATTTGTCCTTGCAGAAGCGATAGCGTAAGTTCGACTAATAACTCTGTTTCGGGCCTTGGGATAAGCGTATGCTCGTTGACCTGTAAAGACAGTGACCAAAATTCTCGACGGCCTAAGAGATAGGCTATCGGTTGGCCAAGGCTTCGTTTAGCGATGAGATCTTGGTAAATCGTATACTCCTCATCCTTCAAGCAGTATTCAGGATAGGCGTGTAGAAAGGCGCGGTTTTTGTGAAGTGCGCTTGCCAGTAGAATTTCAGCATCTATTTCTGCGCTTAAACTTACAGGTCTAAGTGCAGTGATCGCTTGAGAGAGTATAGCTTTAATCATGGCGACCCAATTCGGCTAGTAATTCTGCATGATGTTCGCGTTTTAAAGCATCAATCACGTTGGATAATTCGCCTTCCATGACCTCATGTAATTGGTAAATGGTGAGATTAATACGATGATCGGTCAAGCGCCCTTGAGGGAAATTATAAGTCCGAATGCGTTCGGAACGATCACCACTGCCTACTTGTAGTTTTCGGGTTTGGGCCTGTTGTTGGCGTTGCTTACTTTGCTCCGCATCTAGAAGCCTGCTTTTTAATAAAGACATGGCTTTTGCACGGTTTTTATGCTGAGAGCGCTCATCTTGGCATTCTACGACCACTCCGGTGGGTAGGTGGGTAATACGAATGGCAGAGTCGGTTTTATTAACATGCTGGCCACCTGCGCCTGAAGAGCGGTAGGTATCAATTCTTAAGTCATCTGTATTAATTTGGATTTCATCGATCTCATCGACCTCAGGCATAATCGCCACGGTACAAGCAGAGGTGTGTACACGGCCTTGGGATTCTGTTTCGGGTACTCGTTGAACACGGTGAGTCCCTGATTCAAATTTTAATTGGGCATAGACACCTTGGCCACTGATTCGAGCGATGACTTCTTTAAAGCCGCCATGTTCGCCATGATGGGCACTAATAAGCTCTATTTGCCAACCTTGAGATTCTGCATAGCGGCTATACATTCTGAATAAGTCGCCGGCAAAAATGGCAGCTTCATCGCCGCCTGTTCCTGCTCGTACTTCTAGGTAAATATTGCGCTCATCATCGGGATCTTTAGGGATTAAATGCCATTGCAATGCCTCATCGAGCTTTTCAAGCGTAATTTTTGCTGCATCTAGTTCTTCTGAAGCCATTGAGGCTAGCTCTTGATCTTCTCCATTCGCTAATTCTTCCAAGGAGGATAGATTATTTTTTGCTTCGGTGTATTGATTGTAACACTGGGCAACAGGCTCAAGGTGAGCATATTCTTTTGATAGGATTTTAAATTGCTGTTGATCGGCAATGACCGCCGGCTCAGTAAGTAAGCGCCCCACTTCCTGAAAGCGCTCAAGCATTTGCTCTAGTTTTAGTTCAAGTGATTTCTTCATAAGAGGAATGATCTAATAGGTATTTTGCTAAATCAAGTAATTCATCACGATTCTTACCAGCAGCATGTTTTAATCCGACGGTGGGAATATGGGTTAATTTATTGACAAGGCGTTCGCTAAATTCTTCTAAAACGCTATATTGGCACTTGCCGCTTGAAATTTTCTGCATGGCTCGTTGCAGTTCTTGCTGTGCTAAGCGGTGCATTTGATGGCGATAATCACAAATAATAGTTTTAGCTTTTAATGAGCGATGCCAGCGAATGTAATTGTCCAACTCACTTTCCACGAGTTGCTCAGCTTTTACCGCGGCAGACCGGCGCTCATCCATGCCCTTAGCGGTTACTAACTGCAAATCATCGATATTATAGAGGTGAACATGAGGTAATTCGCTAACATTGGCTTCAATATCACGTGGCACGGCTAAATCAAGAAAAAACATAGGCGATTGTTGTCGTTGTGCCAAAGCATGTTCTACGAGGCTTTTGTTAATGAAAGGAAGGGGGCATGATGTTGCTGAAATGACGACATCGGCTCGTGATAAATATTGGGGAATATCACCAATCGTTAAAGGTAACGCGTTTAAATGATGTGCGAGCGCTTTAGCATTGTCATGGGTACGGCTTGCTATCATGAAATGCTCGGCACCTTCTTTAGCTAAATATTTAGCTACTAAATGGGCTGTTTCGCCTGATCCGATGATAAAAACTTTAAGTGGTTTATAGTTTTGAAATGCTTGGCCGATTAATTGTACGGCTGCATAAGCAATAGAAATAGGGTTGTTGCTGATACCGCTTTGATTTCGTATTCGTTTACTTGCGCCAAATACGTATTGGAAGATGGGGCGTAAGTTAGCCTTGATGGAGCCTGCATTGCACGCCTGTTGGTAGGCTTGCTTCATTTGGCCGAGAATTTGCGGCTCGCCAAGCATCATGGAATCTAAACCGCTCGCTACACGCAACGTATGCCGAACGCCTTCTTCACCAGTGTGAAAATAAAAATAGGGGGTAAGGTCTTGTTCTGAAATATGGTGCTCACGCGCTAACCAAGGCATGATGCTTTTGGTATCTTCAGCTTCGCAATAAATTTCAGTACGGTTGCAAGTTGAAAGAATAGCTGCTTCATTGACAGCCTTTAAATTCATTAAGCTATCTAATAATGAGCCATGAGCAGTCATTTGCAAGGTAACTTTTTCACGTACGTCTATCGGCGCTGTTTTATGATTGAGGCCGCAGGCAACAAAAACCATAATTAACTTGAAAATTTAAAAGAGGCAATTGTAACAAGAAATAGGATGATATGGTATGGCGTTTCACGATCTAATTTTATGTTATAAAGTGCTTCACACTAGCATAAAAAAGTTTACAATTTAATTTTATCAAGACGTTGATGATTATGAAGTTGAGATGGTTAGTCGTTTTGGGTTTGGTTATTATCCATTCTATGGTAATGGCTCGTGGCTATACCACCATTGGCAATAAGCCTTCGCCTTGGTTTACAGGGCCTCTTATTGCCCCAGCAGGTAGAACGATTCCTCCCGGTTACTTTAATTTTGAGCCCTATGGATTTTATACAGTCTATCCAGCCGGCTTTCGAAACCTTGAAACCATCCCGGTTTTAACGGCGGGTGTATGGGATTTTTTGGATCTGCAAACGGCTATTCCCATTGACTATAGTTGGGTCAATCATACACCAGCGGATGATTGGGGTATTGGCGATTATATTTTAGGTGTTGGTATTCAGGTATTAAAACAAAAAGAGGGTGGTTTAATTCCAGATTTACGCGTAACGATTCAAGAGATTTTCCCGACAGGGAAATTTGATAATTTAGATCCGAATAAATTAGGCACGGATCAGACAGGATTTGGTGCCTATCAAACATTATTAGGCTTTAATTTTCAACGACTTACAGCATTACCTAAAGACCATTTTCTAAGAACACGGTTTAGCTTTCTTATGTCTAAGGCGAGTAAAGTTCATGTGGAGGGATTAAGTGTGTTTGGCGGAACTCCTGGTACAAGCGGCACGGTCGATCCAGGGAAAGTTTTTTCTTTTGACTTAGCGTTCGAGTATTCACTGACTCAAAACTGGGTTCCAGTGTTTGAGGTATTGCATGTGACTAATGATACTTCCGCCTTCTCAGGTAATCCAGGATTTACGCCAAGCGGTGTCGCTGAGCGTGTGGGCGGCGGCGGAGGATACCAAACGTCTCTAGCACCGGCTCTTGAATATAACTTCAACGAAAATTTAGGCATTATTGGCGGTCTTTGGTTTTCAATTAACGGCCCATCTGCTGGAGCTTTTAAAGCGTATACGATTGCAATTAATTACGTTTTTTAAGACCCTAAAGTAGGCAACGTCCCTAAAGTGAACGGCTTTTTTTGCTAAAGCTTCTATAATTAAACCAAAGGGTCGATGGATTAGTAAAATGCAATTATCTTCTATTAGCCGAGAAGAATTACAAGATATTACCGCCCAACTTGAGCAAACCATTTATAATCACCAGCAATGGTATAACGCTATTATCCGTACGCTCATTTGCCGATTGCCCCCTGATCGCCATGACACCAATCAAAAAGCACATGAAGAATGCCGATTTGGTCAGTGGTACTACGAAGCAGCGCCAAAGAAATTACGTAAACATCCTGGATTTACGGCCTTGGGTGAGGAGCATTTAAAGATGCATCAGGAAGCTGCAAAATTATTGCAATCCATAGAGCAAGGTACGGCCATAGATCCTTATGAATATGATAATTTTGCTAATGCCCTAGAAAAAATGCGGCTGGAGATTTCGGCTTTACAACGAGAATTAAATATCCTCATTTATAGTCGAGATGTACTGACGGGTGCTATTAATCGAGTTAATATGCTGCCGCTATTGCGCGAGCAACAAGCCATGGTGCAGCGTAATATGCAATCCTGTAGTCTTGTGATGGTGGATATAGACTACTTTAAAAAAATAAATGATAAATATGGGCATGCTGCAGGGGATTGTGTATTAGCTTGGGTATCACACTTTTTTATAGAGCATTTGCGTGCCTATGATAAAATTTTTCGTGTGGGTGGTGAAGAATTTTTACTCTGTTTACCCAGTGCAGATAGCGAGGCGGCTTTTGATATTCTTGAACGATTACGCGCTGAAATTGCCTCAAGTAAAATCGGTATTCATAAAGGTAAGTCAGCAAAAATTACCATATCTGTTGGCATTGCCTCGATTAAAGCCGATGTTTCTATTGAAGATACGATGGAACAGGCCGATAAAGCACTCTATAAAGCCAAGTCTGAGGGGCGGAATTGTGTACGCGTGTGGTGAGAGTGAGCTAACGCTGTTCTTCAAATAAAATAATTGTAACTACCCAGGTGCGCTGGTTTTTTTAATACAAATTGAGATCTTTGGTTACGCTTAGGATGACATACCTTGAGAGTTACAAATAATTTTACCTTTAAGTTTTAGAGCAAAACCATCAATTTTAGGTTAAAATGTATGCAGTTGAATTAAAGGTAAACTGCTTATGCCATTCGCACACGTATTATTAGCACTACTGGTTGTGACCATTTGGGGTGCGAATTTTATTTTTATAAAATTCAGTTTGGAGGAGTTTTCTCCGTTGTTTCTTTGCACCTTGCGGTTTTTATTAGCTAGTGTGCCTGCTATTTTTTTTGTAAAGCCGCCAAAAGTTCCTTTTAGAATTATTGTGATGTATGGGATGGTGACCTTTGCATTGCAGTTTATTTTTCTTTTTGTAGGCATGTATTTAGGCGTGACAGCGGGTATGACTTCGCTTATTTTGCAGGTTCAGGTCTTTTTTAGCTTATTTTTCGCAGCTGTTTTCCTCGGGGATAAGCCTAGTGTAGGGCAAATAGTTGGGGCAATGGTTTCTTTTGTAGGTATTGGTTTGGTTGCTTTTAATTTGGATCAAGATATACCCCTCTTAGGCTTTTTATGTATCTTAGCTGCCGCTGCTACTTGGGGGCTTGGAAATTTAATAACGAAGAAAGTACACCAAGTAAATATGTTTTCGTTTGTGATTTGGGGCTGTTTTGTGGCGAGCATTCCTTTATTAATCCTATCGTTAATTTTCGAAGGTCCTGCCAGTATGCTTGACAGCTATCAACATATGACCTGGCTTGGTGCTGTATCCTTGCTCTATACCGTAATCTTATCCACGTTGGTAGGCTATGGTGTATGGAATTGGTTAGTTGGCAAATATCCTGTTGCTATGATTGTACCCTTTACCTTGCTTGTGCCTGTGGTAGGCGTTTTGACTTCTATCCTCGTTTTAGGAGAACCATTCCAATTGTGGAAATTAGTCGCCGGTCTTTTTGTGATTAGTGGACTTTATATTAATTTATTAAGTTCTCGGTTATTCCGCACAAAAATAGAAGCAGCTCCTTTGGCTGAATAAAATTCATTAATTTACTAAAGTCATTTCATTTTTGGCCGTTAATAAGGTATAGAATCTTATGTAGGAGCTTCGCATGGAAATTATCTTTCAAGGCCAGCATAATAGCGATGAAGCGGCTGAAAGTTTGGCGAGCGTTATTCGATTATTTAAAGAGCGTTATCATATTGGTCAATTCCGTGAAATGCATTTATCCGTTACTTTGGTTGATGAGCAAGGCGAGGATGTTGAATTAGTTGATAGTGACACAGAACAAGCCTACCGAACATTTCAAGTCCAGCGTGAGAGTAATTCGCACGTCCGTCGTGCGTTGGGTCGGCCTCATTTAAAGCTGGTGGTCGACAATACGTAAGACTTTTCTAGGCAATGTCCCTAACGTTTCGCCAGGAGCGAAAAAGTAAGAAATTGAGGCAAAATACACGCTTGATTGAGGCGAATAGCAAGCTCTATTTAACGAAATCAAGCGTGT
>JAGVKL010000063.1 GCA_020050595.1 Legionellales bacterium | reverse complement strand
TTGCTTGCAACCGGGACTCTAAGTATTGATACAAGTTATGCCATCTTTTCCTGGTTGCAAGCAACCAGGCTACAGCTTAGAAAGTGACCAGCCCTCAAGTACTGAGCCCCGAATTATTTCCTTGAAAAAGATGACTTCTCTTTTTTTCAGCGTTACGATTAAATTTCCTCTACTCAACTAAGTCAGGAATGCGGATATCGTTATTACCTCTATTTGACAGCATGGATTACCTGCATAAAAATGCAGAGCACGTCGTTTTGCCCGATCCTCGCTTTCGCCAAGATTTTAGTCATACACTCGATTTTCTGAAGAGTTATAACGGCAGCTTGGGTACTTTTAATAGCTATCGGCGGGAGGCCGAGCGATTACTCCAATGGTGCTGGCATATAAAAAAAATCACCTTACCAGAACTAAAGCGTGAACACATTGAGGAATTTATACGCTTTTGTCAAAATCCTCCCCCATCCTGGATTGCCCTAAAAAAAGTACCCCGCTTTATCGAAAAGGAGGGTAGACGAGTTCCCAATGAAAACTGGCGCCCCTTTGTTGTGACCCTGAGTAAATCGTCGCGCAAGAAAGGCGATACGCCATCCGTAGAGCAGTTTAGCCTTTCGCAAGGGGCTATTCAGGAAACATTTGCTATTTTAAGCACGCTCTTTAATTTTTTAATTGCAGAAGAATATTTAATTTCCAATCCAGTTGCATTGATCCGGCAGAAAAGTAAATTTATCCGGAAACGACAGACCCATGCGCCCGTCAGACGGCTTAGCATGGTGCAATGGGAGGCGGTGCTTAAAGCTGCAGACCGATTGGCTGAAGAGAATCCAGAAAAACATGAACGTACGCGCTTTATTTTAAGCATGCTCTACGGCATGTATTTACGAATTTCTGAATTAGTAGCAAGCGATCGCTTTATGCCTACCATGAATCATTTTGCCAAAGATAGTAATGGGTATTGGTGGTTCACCACCGTAGGGAAGGGCAATAAAGAACGGCAAGTTGCGGTCAGTGAAGCCATGCTTGAAAGCCTTATGCGTTGGCGACAATCGTTAGGCCTAACTCCCCTACCCTCTCCTGCTGACAATTCACCATTGATCCCTAAATTACGCGGCTCAGGACCTATGAGCGATACGGCACCTATTCGAAGATTGGTACAGAATTGCTTTGATCTAGCAGCAGAGGAATTACGACGAATGGGCGAAGTCACAGAGGCAGACCACTTAGGATCAGCGACGGTGCATTGGTTAAGACATACCGGAATCTCTGAAGATGTAAAAACAAGACCTCGAGAGCATGTCCGCGATGACGCAGGCCATAGCTCTAGTGCAACGACGGATCGATATATCGACGTAGAATTAAAAGCCCGCTATCAGTCCGCTCAAAAGAAGGTGATTGAGCCGGAGAAGACGTAGCTGGTTGCAAGCAACCAACTACCTACTAGCCAAGTCTGCGGGAACAGCCACAATCAACAAAAGAACACCTACTATCCACAATATTAAACTGAAATAATAAGCCCCTACTAATTGAGGATGGCGCTTTCCTTTTTGCTTCGCTCTTAGAAAAACAAGCCATAAAGGTACACCACCTAAAAGGAAAAGAACCATAATCTGCACAAAAGCTGCTGCCCCTCTCTCAAACGGCATCATTTGCGCTAAATAGTGTAAAGTTTGATGGAAAGCAGCTTGGATTTTTATTAATAACCAATACCCCCAATCTTCATAGGTTTCGATTAACCACGAAGCAAGGATTAAGGGGATAAATAATTTCATTCCGGGAAGAGAGAAAAATTTTTTTAATCCGCCGGCAAATTCATTGGAGAAAAAAACAATCACCGCTGAAAAAAGAATGACTAAGGCAACTGTCCATACCATGCTTTATCCTCCGCTCTTCTCTTCTAAATATTCCCATCGTTGGTATAAATCAGCCAATTCACATTCACTTTTAGTTAATCGTAGCTTAAAATCAGTAATTTTGTCGGGATCTTGTTGATAAAAAGTAGATTCGGCCATTTCAGATTGCCATAATGCCACTTGCGCTTCCAATTGCTCAATGCGCTGAGGCAATTCGCTTAACTCGCGCTGCTCATTAAATGTTAATTTAACCGAGTTACTCTTGTGGTGAGCTAAAGGCTTTGTGGAAGGTTCTTTTTGCTGCTTTTTAACCTCCCGGTACTCTTGGTAACCGCCCACGTATTCGTTGAATACCCCCTCTCCTTCATAAACCAATACACTACTCACCACATGGTTAATAAAAGCCCGATCATGACTAATTAATAACAAAGTCCCGGGATAATCAACTAACATCGTTTCCAATAATTCTAATGTTTCAATATCTAAATCATTGGTAGGTTCATCCATCACCAAAAGGTTAACTGGTTTTGCGAATAATTTTGCTAATAGCAGGCGATTCCGCTCGCCTCCTGATAGTGAAGAAACTGGCTGATTAAAGCGCTCAGGCGAGAATAGAAACTCGCGCAAATACGTTGCTACATGCTTTTGCTTTCCATTAATTGTAATTAGATCAGAGCCTTCCCCTACATTAGCCATGACGGTTTGTTGCTCATCTAATTGACGGCGTAACTGATCAAAATAGGCAACCGCTAAGGAAGTCCCTTGCTTTACCTCGCCCAAACTTGGAGTTAGTTCGCCCAATAATAAACGAACCAAGGTCGTCTTACCGCAGCCATTGGGTCCAATAATACCTACCTTATCCCCACGAGTAAGTAAAAAATTAAAATCCTTTAAAAGCGTTTTATCGCCCGCTTTATAATTTAAATACCTAGCTTCAAGCACAATATTGCCAGAACGAGCGACATCGAAGGTTAGACCTTTTACTTGACCTAACTCCGCGCGGCGGCGCTTGTATTCCTCACGCATCGCTTTTAATGCTCGGACTCTACCTTCATTGCGCGTCCGCCGAGCTTTAATACCCGTTCGTATCCAGGCTTCCTCTTCGGCTAAGCGTTTATCAAATAATGCATTGTGTTTTTCCTCACTTGCACGGATCACTTCTCGTCTTTCTAGGTAAGCATCATAACTACAATCATGCCGATACAACTGCCCCCTATCAATTTCAACAATACGATGGGCTACTTGAGATAAAAATTCTCGATCATGAGTAACAACTAAGACACTACCAGTATACGTTTTTATATAAGACTCAAGCCATTCAATCGCATTTACATCTAGATGGTTAGTAGGCTCATCTAAAAGAAGTAAATCAGGAGCAGCGATTAAAGCGGCTGCCAGCAACGCTCGTCGTTTCATTCCGCCAGATAATTCACTCATCAACGCTTCTGACTGCAAACTCAATCGGCTGGCCATTGCTTCTATGCGAGGTAATAAATCCCAAGCCTGCAAATCATCCATACGCTTTTGATACTTAGCTAACGTATCTAAATCACCCGTATTAGAAGCGCTATGAAATTTAGCAAGCACCTCGCCTTTTTCACCTAAGCATTTGACTAAGAAATGATAGACCGTTTCTTTTTCATCAATAGGCACATCTTGCTGAAGTCCTGCAATACGTAAGCCGTTTAGACGCTGGATCTTTCCTTGATCAGGAACTATATCGCCTTGTAGTAATTTTAATAGTGTGGATTTACCAGCGCCATTTCGCCCTACTAATGCGATTTTGTCTTGAGGCTTTATCTGCCAATCGACCTTATCCAGAATACAAACATTCGCTAACGTTAAACTAACACCATGAAACGATAAAATACTCACGTTATAAAGCTCAAATCACCATTATACCATCCATCTCCACTTGTGAACCGCGTGGTAATGAAGCAACACCAATCGCAACACGAGCAGGATAAGGCTCGGTAAAATAATGCGACATCGCATCATTGACTAAAGGAAAATGATTTAAATCCGTCAGATAAACCGATAACTTAACTATCTTAGCTAAACTGCCCCCAGCTGCCTCGCATACAGCAGAAAGATTTCTTAACACTTGATCGATTTGCAATCGTATTTCCTCACTACATAATTGCATAGTCGTCGGATCTAATGGGATCTGTCCTGATAAATACACGGTATTCCCGCATTTAATGGCTTGACTATAAGTACCTATCGCGCCTGGCGCTAGCTCAGTGTGTATAATTTCCATTCATTAATCCCCTTGTTTTTTTCGATAAAGCCGCATCACTACTTTATTAGCACGTAAACGCCGCATAACACGGGCCAAATGCCTACGATCACGCACGCTAATAGAAAAAGTGACTGCATTGTGACGCCCATCCCGCGGATCGACATTAATATTACCAATATTGGATTCTGCCTGTGAAATCGCTGTAGCCAGTGCTGCTAAGACGCCTCGCTGGTTAGCTACATCAACCGTTATATCAACCCAAAATTCCCCTTGAACCTGCTCATCCCAACGTAATGCAATAAATTGCTCAGGGTTACCTCGTATTTTTTTAATACTAGGACAATCACTAACATGGACCAATATACCTCGGCCTTGCTGGAAACGGCCGACAATATTATCTCCCGGGATCGGTTGGCAACACTCAGCAAAATGAACCACCATGCCTTCCGTACCTTTAATCGCTAACGGCTTACCTTTCGGCGTTTTAGCAAGATCACCACTTTCTTGTGCAACCACTAAGCGTTTAGCAATCACCATCGCCATTTGATTACCTGTACCAATAGCATAAAGCAAATCATCGGCTGATTTGTAATTTAAATCTTGTAATAGGGCTTGTAACGATTCCGGCGGCACTTTCGCATATTCGCTGCCTAATTCAGCAAAGGCTTGATCGAGCAATCGGTGGCCTAAGGCAATAGACTCCGCATGATGCTGGCTTTTAAGAAAATTACGAATATTACTTCGCGCTTTACCCGTCACAACAAAATTAAGCCATGCCGGATTAGGCTTAGCTCCCGGGGCTGTGATGATTTCCACCGTCTGGCCATTGGTTAAGGGGATACTAAGCGGGACTAGGCGTCGGTTTACTTTCGCAGCCACACAACTATTACCTACATCGGAGTGCACCGTATAGGCGAAATCAACGGGGGTAGCTCCTTTAGGAAGCTCCATAATGCGCCCTTTCGGCGTAAATACATAAACCTCATCCGGGAAAAGATCAATCTTTACATTTTCAATAAATTCTAATGAATTACCGGTGCTCCGCTGCATTTCTAATAAACGCTGCACCCATTCACGGGCGCGCAATTGCGCTTCATTAACTTCTAATTTTTCGGATTTATACATCCAATGTGCTGCAACCCCGTTTTCAGCTACATTATCCATATCACGTGTTCGAATTTGGACTTCTAGAGGCACCCCAAATGGACCAAATAGGGTGGTATGGAGCGATTGATAACCATTCACTTTAGGTATGCCAATATAGTCTTTAAACCGTTGCAATACCGGTTTATATGTACGATGCAATGCTCCTAAAACACGGTAGCAAGCGTCAATATCTTCGGTGATCACTCGAAATGCAAACACATCGGTTATTTCAGCAAAGGATGCCTTTTTTTGCCGCATTTTTTTATAAATGCTATATAAATGCTTTTGCCGCCCAAAAACATGCTCATAGGGGATGCCTAGCTCTTCCAACGCTTCTGACAAATCATGCTCAATCTTTTGGGTTAATTCTTTACGATTACCGCGCGACTTTTCTACCGCCGCCTTGACGACTCGATACCGCAAAGGATAGAGAGCCTTAAAACCTAAGTCTTCAAGACCGGTATACATGGCATGCATCCCCAAACGATTTGCAATCGGTGCATAAATTTCGAGCGTTTCAATAGCAATGCGTCTTTTTTTCGCAGCCGGCATTACACCCAAGGTTCGCATGTTATGTAGGCGATCTGCTAATTTAACAATGATAACCCGGATATCTTTAACCATGGCCATCACCATTTTACGAAAATTCTCAGCTTGGGCTTCTCTTCGGGATTCGAATTTAATTTTGGTAAGCTTAGTTACACCATCGACTAAGGTGGCAACTTCTTCGCCAAATTTCTTAGCTAGTTCTTCTTTGGAGGTTTGGGTATCTTCAACTACGTCATGAAGTAACGTAGCCATAATAGTCTGATAATCCAGACGCATTTCTGCCAAAATAAGCGCAGCCGCCACAGGATGCGTAATGTAAGGTTCGCCCGAGCGGCGCATTTGCCCTTGATGGACTTTTTCAGCGACTAAATAAGCTTTACGACACTGCTTAATCTCAGCGTCTTCAAGGTATAATTTTAATTCTTTACGCAATTCATCAAAGTGACTCACGCCGACTCCTATGGCCATGATCCAAAGAGTGATTGCTAGAGTGCACTGACAATTACTCTACAATCCATGCTAAGACTACGCCCCGCGGCTTGTCCGCGGAAGGTAGAAGCTGCAAAGGAATGCGACAAGACAATTGTCAGCAGCTCCTAGTCTTGGTCTGTATCAGCCTTTATCAAACCTTCAGCTATTTCACGCAAGGCAACCACCGTAGGCTTATCATTTTCCCAATCGACCATAGGCTGAGCACCTTCAACAGCAATCTTGCGGGCACGCTCTGACGCGACCATAACCAATTCAAAACGATTTTCTACATGCTCTAAGCAATCTTCAACTGTAACTCGTGCCATACAATATTGCTCCCAACAAATTTGTTAAAATTTATCTGATACGTTACAACGCTTGAAAACGTCGTTGCGAGAAGCGCAGCGACGAAGAAACCCAGTGGCCTTGATAGTTTCGGGCTATATCAAAAAGGCCACTGGGTTGCTTCGCTGTGCTCGCAAAGACAATTATCGCAAAAAATCGTAACGCACGGAATAAAACCCTACATTCTACTGCGATGATAGCAAGAATGAAAGCAATTTGCTCTGTTTCTGTTTTTGTCTGCTCATACGTAACCGGTGGGCAATCACAATTGCTGTTAATTCTTCTGCTGCCTTTTCAAAATCATCATTCACAATTAAATAATCAAATTCTTCGTAATGACTCATTTCATCCTGGGCACATTTCATCCTGTGACTAATGGTATCTTTATCATCTTGCTTTCTTGCCATTAGACGCTGCTTTAATATCTCCACCGATGGCGGCAGAACAAAAATACTCACAACATCGCCAAATAAATGTTTAATTTGCCGCGCTCCTTGCCAATCAATATCGAGTACAATATCAATCCCTGCTTGCAAGCGATCCTTAATTTGAGCAACAGACGTTCCTGAATAATGATTATTAAACACCTGGGCATATTCGATAAATGCCTTTTCTTCTATCATTCGAGAAAATTCTTCCTCATTGACAAAGAAATAATCAATCCCTTCTGTTTCTCCTGGACGCTTTTTCCTAGTCGTATGAGAAATAGAAACCGCAATATTGTCCAATTGGCTAACCAATTTTTTAACTAAACTGGTTTTTCCTCCTCCTGAAGGAGCCGCCACAATAAACAAGGTGCCATAATCATGATCAGTCATGGTATTTACTCTATTTTGAATTTGCTCTATTAATACGTTTGAATCTGCACCAGGGCAAATGCAGTCACACTAGACAACGTCGCTAAATCATGCCCATATTCATTCATTGAATGTTGGGCGACTATACTCTAAATTTGTACAAATGCAAGTGAGATGCAACCGTGGCCTAAAACGTTTATACTTGCCGATTTTATTGAGGATTTTATTATGCGCCCAAGCAATCGCGAAGCAAACCAACTTCGCCCCATCAATATCACTCGCCAATACACTCACCATGCTGAAGGATCGGTTCTTGTCGAGTTTGGGCAAACCAGAGTTTTATGCACCGCTTCTGTGGTCGAAGGCGTTCCTCGTTTTCTTAAAGGAAAAAATGAAGGGTGGATTACAGCGGAATACGGCATGCTACCTCGTTCAACGCATAGTCGTATGGAACGAGAAGCCAGCAAAGGAAAACAAGGCGGAAGAACATTAGAAATCCAACGCCTTATTGGCCGTTCACTTCGCACCTGCATCGATTTGAAAATCTTAGGCGAAAATACCATCACGCTTGATTGTGATGTGATTCAAGCGGATGGCGGCACACGAACAGCAGCGATTACCGGCGCTTGTGTGGCGTTGAAAGATGCCGTAGATTGGATGGTAGCTCGTGAGAAATTGCGCAAAAAGCCTGTTTTCAATTACGTTGCTGCTGTTTCTGTAGGTATTTATCGCGGCCAACCTGTGCTTGATTTAGACTATGCTGAAGATGTCCTAGCTGAAACGGATATGAACGTGGTCATGAATGAAGAAAAGCATTTCATTGAAGTACAAGGTACAGCAGAGGAAGGAAGCTTTAACCGCACGCAGCTTAATGAGATGTTAAATCTGGCAGAATCAGGGATTATAGAGCTCATTGAATTGCAAAAGAAAGTCGCTGGCTAAAAGCGCAGGCAAGAGGGGATTGGGTCATTGACCCAATCGGTATAGCGTAACCGCGTAGCCCGTAAGAAGCAAAGCGGATTACGGGGTTTCTCAGTGAATGATACGATCCCCCTATCCCCTATAGGACAACAAAAACAATAATAATGCGCAAACACATTGGCATTCATTGGTCTTTAGAGCGTAATCCCCGTAATCCGCTTTGCTTCTTACGGGCTACGCCGGCTGCTTAAAAAGTGATGATCCCCCGGGTCGTTTGACCCAATAAACCATTTCCTATATTTTCCGTATCTTCCTCTTTGAGTTCATAAATTAATCATAGTGTGATAAAATGGTCAACTGACTTGAATTTAGGAAACCGATTTATGTCCCAAAACTCAACATTAGTTGTATCCGATAAACTCTCCCATGTTTCCTCCAACGAACATCAATTAGATAAAATTTGGATATTAAGCCTTTTCGGCACAGCCATTGGCGCAGGAACTCTTTTTCTCCCTATCGATGCCGGTTTAAATGGTATTTGGCCGCTTATAGTTATGGCTCTGCTAGCCTTTCCTATGACTTATTTTTCTCATCAAGCCCTTTGCCGCTTTGTTCTTTCAAGTGCTTCAAGCGCGCATGATATTACAGATGTTGTCGATGAGCATTTTGGCTTAGCTGCCGGAAAAGTTTTAACCTTACTTTATTTTTTTGCTATTTATCCTATCTTATTGATGTACAGTGTGGCTATTACCAACACGATTCACAGCTTCCTTACCCATCAACTTTCGCTATCACCACCACCAAGACCTATTCTTGCTTTTATTCTCATTCTAGGACTAATGGCTATCGTGCGCCTAGGACAGCAAACGATTATCAAATCGATGAGTATGCTCGTTTATCCTTTTATTTTAGTCTTAACCCTACTCTCTATTTATCTGATTCCTAGCTGGAATAGCGCTGTTTTTAATTATGCCCCCCTTCCCAATTCAAAGGGCATTTTATCTACTTTATGGTTAGCTATCCCTGTTATGGTGTTTTCTTTTAACCATTCGCCTATTATTTCTTCTTTTGCTGTCAGCCAAAAAAAGCGTTTTGGTAAAAATGCTGACGCAAAAAGCTCGCGTCTTTTGAAATATAGCCATCTTATGATGGTTTTTACGGTGATGTTCTTTGTGTTTAGCTGCGTTTTTAGCCTATCTCCTAACGACTTAGCACTGGCTAAACAACAAAATATTTCCATTCTTTCCTATCTCGCGAACCACTTTCATACGCCTATCATTGCTTATGTTGCACCTTTGGTTGCCTTTATTGCCATTTCAAAATCATTCCTTGGTCATTATTTAGGGGCTAGTGAAGGTCTGCAGGGGCTTGTTAATAAAGCGCTACGTGCTCGTGGGAAAACCATAGCAAGCAAAAAACTTCAACAAGGCACGGAGCTTTTTATTTTGCTAAGTTGTTGGCTCACCGCGACCATCAATCCTAATATATTGAAAATGATCGAAACCCTAAGCGGGCCAGTTATCGCGATGATCCTCTTTTTAATGCCGATGTATGCTATTGCAAAAGTCCCTGCTATGAAAAAATATCAGGGAGCATTGAGCAATATTTTTATTACCATGATGGGAATAATAGCGATTTCTGCTATTTTGTATGGTATATGGGAGAATTTAGCAGCTTAAATTTTTTATTAAGATACTATTATGGATATCAGCCAGCGCATTATTCACCTTAAAGAACTTATTCGGCGCGAAGAAAGCTTTTATCAGCGCCCAGAAGGTAGTGTGAAGCTTTTGGCCGTTAGTAAAGGCCAACCTTCTGAGCGCATCATTGAAGCTTACCAAGCAGGTCTCCATGACTTTGGTGAAAGTTATTTACAAGAGGCGCTTGAGAAAATAAATGCTTTAAAAAATTTAAAGCCGGCTTGGCATTTTATCGGTCCTATTCAAAGCAATAAAGCAGCCACTATTGCCCAATATTTTACCTGGGTTCACAGCCTTTCCCGCCCCAAAATTGCAGAGAAATTAAACCTGGCTCGTGAAAAAATCGGCTATCCGCTCCATGTTTGCTTGCAAGTCAATATTGATAATGAAGCAACTAAATCAGGCCTTAGCATCGAAGAGGTAGAAGAACTGGCCGCTTTTGTTTTTAAACTGCCTTATTTACGTTTGCGCGGTTTGATGGCTATTCCTCAATATAACCCTAACGAGCAAGAACAATACCTTTCTTTTTTGCGCTTGAATGAATTACTACAATACTTAAATAAAAAATTTAATAACCAGCTCGACACGTTATCGATGGGAATGAGTAGCGATTGGCCTGCTGCAATTCATGCTGGCAGTACAATAATACGCATTGGCACTGCTATTTTTGGAACACGAACATGAATATAAGTTTTATCGGCTTCGGTCGGATTGCTAAGGCCTTGGCCAAGGGTTTTTTAAATGATAAAGAAAATAAAATCCGCGCAGCCGCTCCTTCCTTAACCATAGGCATCAACAACCAAGGCATTGCAACACACCACGATAACTGTGCGGTTGTTGCTGATGCAGATATTATTATACTTGCGGTAAAACCGATGCTAATGGAGGCCGTATTTGAGCAAATTCGCTTAAAGCTACCCTCCAATGCTTTGCTTATCTCTGTCGCTTCCGGCATCACTTTAAACTGGTTTATCGAACGCGCACCCAACACAGCCGTTATACGGGTAATGCCTAATCTTGCTGCATCGATTGGGCAATCAGCTACGCCATTAATTGCTAATGACTATGTAACTGGCCAACAGAAAAAATGGGCAGAGAAATTATTCAAATTAGTAGGAATCATCGCTTGGGCACAGCAAGAATCAGACATGGATTCATTTACCGCTCTTTCTGGTAGCGGGCCTGCGTATGTATTTCTTTTTATGGAAGCAATGATTAAAGCAGCTATTGATATGGGATTAGAACCCTCTATCGCCAAAGATTTTACCTTACAAACCATCAGCGGTGCATTAGCGCTTGCTCAAGCAGGTACGGTAAATATTGAAGATTTAAGGCATCAGGTCACCTCACCTAAGGGCACAACCGCTGCCGCACTGGAGGTACTAGCCAAGGAAAAATTTCCCGAACTCATCGCAAAAGCGATGGAAGCAGCAAGAAACCGCGCCCAGGAATTAGGCAGCTTTCAACCTCAATTCGGCGGCTGAATCTACTACGAGCTGCTACTGTGCCGAAGATTCAACTGCCGAATTGGGGTTAATGGATCTTTCCATGCCCTATTGAGGCTCAATAATATCTCCTCAATATTCTCCCTTCAGCCTACTAAAACAAGATGAGCTTCTCTTAAAAATAAGGTAGAGTATTGGCTTCTTAGGTTAGGAGTTCCTATGGGCGGTTTCTTGACAGTGGGTTATTTTATTTTTACCTTGTTTTTCAGTTTATTAGCCTTCGTACTATGGGCTCGAATTGCTTTTCGTTATTACCGCATTAGTGCTGTGCATCCTGTGGGACAGGCTATCTATAAACTGACTAATCCCCTGGTCACCCCCATAGCTCGCCTGCTTTCTTCCAATAAACCACCCGCGGGCCGCTACGATTGGCCTTGTTTTGCTGTACTTGTCCTAGTCGAGCTTATCAAATTTAGCGCAATTAAAATTCTTTTCTTAGGTGCGATACTTTCCTGGTCTTTTATCCCGCTATACACTTTAGCTGATTTAATCATTCAACCATGTAATTTACTTTTTTATGCTTTCCTCATTCGCATCATTATGAGTTGGGTTAACCCCAATTGGCATACGCCGATTGCAGAGGTTTTATATCGTATGACCGAGCCGTTATTACGATGGGGGAGACGCTTTATTCCCGTCATGGGAGGATTAGATTTTTCACCTCTGGTCATCATTATTCTCCTTAAAATAATAACTTTGTTTATCAGCGCATCGCTACCTTATCCCCTTATTTAACTGCAAAAAACGGCAAACATGACTATAATAAAATTAGAATGGAGTTTAAAAGGGCATACGCCATGAAGTTTAGTGTGGTTGTAACATTGAGTTTTTCACTGCTTTCTTCTTTCCCTGTCTTAGCAGCGCCGGTTTATTGTCCGCAACGAGCAGGTTTTATTGATGTAGGGATGACAGAAGATCAGGTGATTAATGCTTGTGGTCAACCCTTAACTAAGCAAGCACCTAATGCGTTAGTTACGCAAAAAGTGCCGGTAAGACAGCTCATTTATACGGCGCTTAATACAGGAAGTGTATATCCCCAATTAAATTCCGCCTTTTATGATCAATGGTCTTTACCCAGTGGTAGTACCGGGGTCAGCTTGGAAGTCGACGTCATTAATAATAAAGTAAGCAATGTTCGTATTAACGGTAATGGCGTCAATGCCATGTCTGTCTGCGGCGGCATGAGTGTGCAAGTAGGCGATGATGTGGGCAAAGTCTACGCTGCTTGCGGCGGCCCTTCTATGGTTAATAATACATTTATCAATCAACCCATCCCCAGCAACAGTAAACCCGAAGTTTGGATTTATCAAGTGGATAAATATCAAAATCCAATAAGCTTGACTTTTGTTAATGGTAAATTACAATCCATCGATTAAACCTAAATTCGGCAGTTGAATCTAGGTTAAAACAGGGTCTGTTGACATTTGGTGACCCTAAGGGCGAGAGCCTCCCTCTTTTTACAATGGACCAATTCATGAGTGAAAGTATTGATGATTTAACCATCGCGTTTAGCGAAGATGGCGTAGAGATAACCAAAGAATTAGATAAACACGTTTTATCCAAAGGTGCATGGTCTACCATTATGTTTCGTTATCAGGACTGGGATAAGGCCAAACAGGCTTATGGTCCTGTTAAATACTCCATCCGACGTTATCAAAAACGCAATAATCAGTATTGGCAAAAATCTAAGTTTAATATTTCCAGCGAAGATCAGGCCCAAAAAATTATTGAAGTGCTTAGTGGGTGGTTGGGTAAGTAAAAATATTACCCTCTCCCACTGAAGGAAGAGCGCGCGTCTTAGGGTATCATTCCTTGTAACTGTTCACGCTGATGGTAGGAAATATCATCTTTGGCCCATCTTGCACGAAAAGTTGCGATGAAAATGCCCACATAGCGGTCTATGCGGTACTTTTCATCGCGACTTTTCGTGCAACCTGTACTTAAATATGCCATTTATCCAAGATTCAACATCTACCGTGCTTTTCCTTAAGTTAATGCCATTAGGGGAATAGTTAATAGCAACGATACCATCGTTTTGTGCGAGGATTATACCATTTTTTTTGGCCTGGATCGCATGGGGTTCCTAGCCCGGTAGTTCCATTATCCACGCATTGAGACAGGTTCTTTGGATTAGGATGCTGTCCTGTAGGGCAGCCATCTCGAGCCTCTGCTGCAGAAGCAAAACCAACAAGTGAGGAAAGAAAAATTGTTGTTTTTAATAGTGCTGAATACTTAGCCATACAATCCTCCAGATTAGGTGTATCATAAGTAATACGAAAAAATTATAGCAAAGTTTAAGCCTTTTATCTCTGTAGATGAAAATTTTTTGTACATGACAATTTTTTTAGTATGCGATGATTGTCAATCCCCGCGCAGGCGGGGATCCAGGGTGGAAAAGGCTTATGTTGACTATAATAGGGTCTGGGGTCAGGGTCTGAGGTATCGATGCAGCCTGGTTGCTTGCAACTTGTTAAACCATGTAGCCTGGTTGCTTGCAACCAGGGATTTTAAGTATTGATGCACGTTATGGCATGCTTTCCTGGTTGCAAGCAACCAGGCTACCGTTTAAACAGCAACCAGGGACTTTAAGTATTGATGCAAGTTATGGCATGCTTTCCTGGTTGCAAGCAACCAGGCTACCATTTAAACAGCAACCAGGGACTTTAAGTATTGATGCAAGTTATGGCATGCTTTCCTGGTTGCAAGCAACCAGGCTACCATTTAAACAGGACCACCTCATGGTCAGCCCGTAAAGTGAAGCGGATTACGGGCTCAAGTTGTAATTTATAGTGCAGGCTCCCCGGACACTAATCCGCCTGCGCGGGAATAACAAATAAACGGTCAATTTGATGCATTATCCTATAAAACGCAGTTGCACCGATCCATGACCGTTCACAATCGATCGATGCTCCGTCGCTTTTTTGATCCGAAAATTACGATTATCCTAAATTCGGCAGTTGACTAGAAGCTAAAGCTGGCTCTTTAAAAGATAATAAGGCTACCAAATGAGCCGAGTGTGTTTGGGGACGGAAAAACCCAAATTTATTTTCTTTGATCAATGTTTCGCGAGGATTGCATTGCCCAAAAGTTACGGCGCGCACAAGAAGATTTAAGAACCAAGCTAAAGTATCTTTCCATCCTCGATGATTTTTTAATGAACTGTATTTTGCGGCAGTTTCCACTGCTGCCTCGCACGTTCCTATAAATTCCTTTGTCCAACCAACTGGGCTTTGATATCTTGGCGCTTGCAAAAATTGCTTTTTTGCTTGCCTTAATGTCGTGCATAGCTGATTAGCATCCTTCGCTGCTGCTGCACTACCCTTACCCCTTTTTTCCAACTTTTCCGCCATATCTTTCATCCGGTCAAATTGCTCATCAAACTTTATAGACGCTAAAAGAAGCAATCGATCTTGTAATTGCTGATAATAAGCTTTCCTATCGCCATCCGATTTAGATACCAATATTGCACATGATCCAGCTATCAAGGATGGGTCTGCCTTCAATTTGCCTTGCAAATAGTAGGAAACTAAAGAACGATGCGCTATAAGTATTCCCTTCTCTGCTGTTATTTGTCCAAACAAAGAAAGAGCACGATCAGGCTTATCTTCATGTAGCTCTTTAAGAGCATTTAAATAATTAGAAAGAAAATCACATTGTTTATAATAGGATTCTGAGTGTTCTTTTTCTGTTTTTTTAGAGCCTATATACCGCTTAAGCGTATCTATCGCACTTGAGTAATTTGTTGAACCCATATTTGATCCAACCCACTCTACTAGATTAAACAATGCTTGCTCATTATTGGCTTCATCTTCCAAGAACTTACCTATTTGCGTGCGTGGCCCATTAATACTAGCAAAAATAGTAGCTGGTAAATTTATAAGAAGCCGATCGTTTCCTAAAATCAGTTGATAGTCAGTAGCTATCCTGGCCCATTTGTCTTTCAATTGTGCTCGAAGTTCTTCTTCATCTGATTTATCCAAGTCTGCTGATAAAAATTCTTTTCTAATGGCAACCAACCGCTCAAGAATAGCTTTTTGCTCATCTTTATAACTAGTTTCGCTTGTGGCTATAGCATTTAATTGTTGATAAAAACCCACCGCGGTTAATAACCTCAATCGGCTAAGTAAAGAAGCGGCCTCTTTATTAGCGGGATTAAGCTCTACTTCGTTATCAAGCGCAAGAATTGCTTCATCATCCCCTTTATAGATAGGTAATACTGAAGTAGACATAGAAGCCGCGGCAGCAAGAACAGTAGCAGCAGTAGCAGCAGTAGCAGCAGCAGTAGCAATAGCAGCGCTTGCGTCACTGGAAGGTATGGCTCTGCTGAGTCGCTCTTGTAGCTCTTTAATATTCATTGGCATTATAAAACCTCACATTGATCAAAAATTATTCGAAATTATAACCGATTACTGCAGCCTTTAATAGCCCAAAAAATAAACTAAAATTGTACCGTACAATTTTTGAAAACGTCGTTGCGAGGAGCGCCGCGACGAAGCAATTGTAAGTTAAGAAAGTGATAATCTCTCTTTACTGAGTGAAGGATACTAGGTACCTTTCACTCAGAGAGAGAAAACGTTTCCTGGATAGGA
>JAGVKL010000019.1 GCA_020050595.1 Legionellales bacterium | reverse complement strand
GCTAAATCCTTTTTAAAAAAATCTTTATCTTAATTGTGTTGTAATCTATATCAAGAAATTTCGATAATTTCCACAGTCTCTGACGGTCGCGGTTCGGTGGGTAGGGGGGCTAAGTCTTCCGCTTCCTGATGGTCGCGGTTCGGTGGGTAGGGGGGCTAAGTCTTCCGCTCCCTGACGGTGGCGGTTCGGTGGGTAGGGGGGCTAAGTCTTCCGTTCCCTGATGGTCGCGGTTCGGTGAGTAGGGGGGCTAAGTCTTCCGCTCCCTGACGGTCGCGGTTCGGTGCTAGGACATGATGGTTGCTGTATGGTAATTATCTTTAATTCTCAACCCATTGATTTTATTATTATTTTTGGTCGGAGTGACAGGAATTGAACCTGCGACCCCTGCCTCCCGAAGGCAGTGCTCTACCAGGCTGAGCTACACTCCGTTATTTAATCTAAATTCGGCAGTTGAATCTACTACGAGTCGCTACTGCACTGGAATCTTCAGCACATTAACGACGCTGGTTACGATCCAACTGCCGAATTTAGGTTTAATGATCTCGATTAATGGCATATTTTGCAAGTTCTACAAGTGCTATTTTGTAAGGGGAGGGGGGTAAAACCTCTAGTGCAGAAATAGCATAATCGACTTCCGTGGCAGCGATGCTTTTGGTGTAGTCAATCGCTTTTGTTTCCTCCACGGCTTTTAAAACTTCAGGTAAAAATTCCAAGCTGCCTTTTTTTAAACTTTCGTTGATTTTGGATTGTTGTATGGGCGTGCCGTGTTTTAAAGCGTGTAGCAAAGGAAGTGTTGCTTTGCCATCTGCTAAATCATCACCGATATTTTTACCAATGGTTTGAGCATCAGAGCAATAATCGAGGGCGTCGTCGATTAATTGAAAAGCATTGCCTAAATGCAGTCCATAATTATATAACCCTTGTTGCAGGTTATGATCGGCTTTACTAATCATAGCGCCTAAGGTAGAGGAAGCTGCAAATAATAAGGATGTTTTAGCTTGAATAACTGCAAAATACTCATCCATGGTTAATGTGGTTTTATGGCGGTTGGCCAATTGCTGGATTTCTCCGCAGCCAATTTGATGCGCTATATTAGCCAATAGTCGCATGATGTCTAGATCACCTACATCAATCATCATTTGCATGTATTGAGTAAATAAATAATCACCTACCAAGATACTTGCTTTACTGCCCCATATTTCATTAGCGGTTTCTTTTCCACGACGCAAAGTTGACTCGTCAACGACATCATCATGCAAGAGAGTGGCGGTATGGAAAAATTCAACCATAGCAGCAAGGGTAATATGCCCTTTTCCTTCATAATTACATGCGCGGCTTGCTAAAAGCACCAACAAGGGGCGTAATCGTTTGCCGCCGCTACCCACGATATGATTGGAGAGATCATCAATTAATGTAATTTGAGATTGAATTTTGTCGATAATTAATGCGTTAACCGCGTCGAAATCCTCTTTCACCAATGCCCGCAAATGGTGAATATCCATCACTTTTTCCCCATACAAAGAATATGTGCATGCTAAGCTTGGCCTTGTTTAATGTCAAGATATCAGAGGTAATTTTGCAACGGGGCTGCGGGTGAAAAAGGCTATTCAACTGCTCCGCTCTCTGACGGTCGCGGTTCGGAGGGTTAATTGCTCTGCTCTCTGACGGTCGCGGTTCGGAGGGTTAATTGCTCTGTTCTCTGATGGTCGTGGTTCGGAGGGTTAATTGCTCTGTTCTCTGATGGTCGTGGTTCGGAGGGTTAATTGCTCTGTTCTCTGATGGTCGTGGTTCGGAGGTAAGGAGCTTAATATCTAGTTATCTGGAAGGCCTTAAGTAATTTTGCTACCCTTTATTCGATAACAAAGCATTCGCTACTTTTGATTGGTTTTTGCGCTTTAGTGCTTGGCAGATCATATCGCCTATCGCTACGATTTGATAAATATCAATGCCTGTGGTGATACCTAAACCATGCATTAAGTATAGGAGGTCTTCGGTGGCGATATTACCGCTGGCGCCTCGGGCGTAGGGGCATCCTCCTAGTCCTGCTACGGAACTGTCAAAGCGATGAATCCCATGCTCTAAAGAGGCATAGGTATTGGCCACGGCCTGGCCGTAAGTATCATGAAAGTGCATGGCTGTTTTTGCTAAGGGGAGATGACTTTTCATAGCAAGGATTAAGTCTTTGGTTTGTTTAGGCGTGCCTACGCCAATCGTATCGCCTAAACTAATTTCATCAACACCTAAAGCGAGTAGTTGCTCAGCGATAGGTACTACTTGTTTAGCCGAAATGTCTCCTTCATAAGGGCAGCCCAGCACGCACGAAATATAACCTCGGACACTGATATGATGGGCACGAGCAAGTTCCATGACAGGCTTAAAGCGATCGAGACTTTCTTTAATAGAGCAATGAATATTGTGTTGATTAAATGATTCGCTAGCCGCTGTAAAAATAGCGATACGCTTTGCCCCTGCAGTTAGCGCTTTTTGCATGCCCTGTTCATTAGGAACAAGGACTGAAAACTCAACACCGTCCGGTTTTTTTATACGGCGAAAAACTTCTTCACCATCCGCTAGCTGGGGAATCGCTTTGGCGGAAACAAAACTCGTTGCTTCAATATGACGTAGACCGCTCTGGCTTAAGCGATCGATGAATTCTACCTTGATAGCAGTAGGAACATTAGAAGGCTCATTTTGTAAACCGTCTCGAGGTCCTACTTCAATAATCGTTACCTCCGATGGATAACTCATAATGATTAACCTTTATCGTCAATAGATCTCTTCGGAAACTCTACTGAGGAAGCCTCTTGCTTCGTCGATGCGGTGCTCGAATCCTCATGTACTGATCTGTACACTGTGGTTCTGCGCTCCGCGTCTCCTCGCAATAGGCTCTCCTCAGCGGCTTTCCGAAGAGGTCTAATGGTAGCTAGCTCTGCCCCTTCATTAACCTGGGCACCAATATCGTAAAAGATATCCATGACTACCCCATCTTTGGGTGCATGAATAGTGTGTTCCATTTTCATGGCTTCAAGCACCATTAACCGTTCACCCATTTTAATTTTATCCCCTTTGTTTTTTAAAACAGCTACTACGGTTGAAGGCATGGGAGCTGTGAGTTGTTTATTAATGTTAGCGGTTTGAGAGGATTGTTGCCAATTAAAGCGTTCGACGTTAATCAGGCCTGATTCCCCATAAAAATGGCATTGATTAGGATAATTTTCTACAAAGGCCTTAAATTGCTTTTGTCCATCGTCGATAAATAATTGATGTTCTGTATACCTTACGCGAAGATGGATTATTTCTTCCAAATACGTAAGCCTTAACGCCTGATGATCGATAGGAGTCATGGTTACGGTATGTTTTTCATTGTTGATTAAATAGGCTAAAGACCACTGGCTTTGCAGGTGCATTTGAAAGGCAAAAGTATCTAAATCCAATCCGCTTTTTTTCTCAGCTATCGCCTGTACATAATCAAAACTCGCGGCGAGCAAAAGAGCGGTACGGGCATTGGGTTTAGGTAATTCGATTTTTTGTTGGGTTAGAAAATCTGTGCTTAAATCTGCTGTTTGAAAAGTTGGATTTTTTATAATGGCTTGTAAAAATGCAATATTCGTTTTTACACCGCCAATATGGTAATCCTTTAATGCTTGCTCTAAGCGGTGTAAGGCTTGGGAACGGCTGTCTCCCCACGCGATAAGTTTGGCTATCATGGGGTCATAATACATCGTAATTTGAGAGCCTAAAGAAACACCGCTATCGATACGGATACCTTCTCCTTGCGGTTCTTTAAGAAAGTGTAATCTACCTACCGAAGGGATAAATCCTTGACTAGGATCTTCAGCATAAATTCTACACTCGATAGCATGTCCGCGCGCTTCGATTTCATTTTGTAGGCGGGGGAGGGGCTCGTCGGCTGCAATACGAATTTGCCATTCTACTAAATCAAGACCCGTGATCATTTCAGTGACGGGGTGTTCGACTTGTAGGCGGGTGTTCATTTCCATGAAATAGAAGTGTTTATCCCCATCCACCAGAAACTCTACCGTTCCAGCGCCCCGGTAATCGATAGCCTGGGCCACTGCAATGGCGGCGTTTGCAAGACCATTTTGCATGGTCTTAGAAAGATTGGGTGCTCGCGCTTCCTCAATAATTTTTTGGTGGCGGCGCTGAATAGAGCAATCGCGTTCAAAAAGATGAACCACATGACCGTGGTTATCCGCCATAATTTGTAGTTCAACGTGGCGTGGATTTCGAATTAATTTTTCAATCAACATGGTGTCATCAGCGAAACTCGCTTTCGCTTCTCGACGAGCACCTTCTAGATCTTTGAAAAAATCAGCTTCTTTTTCTACCGCACGCATGCCTTTACCACCACCGCCGCTAGCCGCTTTGAGAAGAACCGGAAAGCCTAAATGCTTGGCTTCTTTTAACAAGGTTTTATCGGCTTGATCTTGACCGTGATAGCCTGGTGTAAGTGGTACGGCTGTTTTTTCTAATAATTGCTTTGCCAACTGTTTAGAAGCCATCGCTTCCATCGCTTGCACACTAGGGCCTATAAAAATAATACCAGCTTCAGCACAAGCACGGGCAAAATGGGGATTTTCAGATAAAAAACCATAGCCAGGGTGAATAGCATCCGCACCTGATTTTTTAGCGGCATCGATGATGGCATCAATATTTAAATAACTAGCACTTGCTGCCGCCTCACCGATATAAAAGGCATGGTCAGCGAACTTTGTATGCAAACTATCGCTATCAGCAGCGGAGTATACAGCAATCGTTTCAATACCCATGCGGCGTGCTGTTTTAATGATACGGCAAGCAATTTCGCCTCGATTGGCTATAAGAATTTTATTAAACATAATCTGCCTTGCTATTTTTTGGCTCTATTTAAAAACGCTCGTAATCCTTGTTGTCCTTCGCTAGAGGCTCTTTGTTTAGCTATTAGTTTCGCAGTCAATAATTCTAGCTCTTTATCAATAGGCTTAGAGGCTACTTGTTCAACCAATGATTTAATAGCCACTACGGTTTGAGGAGGCCACTGTGCAATTTGCTCTGCATAATGAAGCGTATAAGATAAGAGCTCTTGTTCTGAAACCACGTGTTGGACTAAATGCAACGCTTGTGCGCGTTTAGCGTCAAATACTTCAGCGCTCATAAATAATTCCAAAGCAGCGCGTTCTCCGATGGCTTTAATCACATAAGGACTAATAACCGCAGGTATTAAGCCTAATTTAACCTCAGAAAAACAAAATTGCGCAGTATCAGCAGCTATTGCTATATCACAAGCAGCAACTAGGCCCACTCCACCACCCATCGAAGCACCATGAACCATAGCAATCGTGGGTTTTTTACTATGATAGAGGGTTGACATTAAGTCCGCTAGAATTTGTGCATCGCTTATATTTTCTTCTTCGCTGAATGCAGCCATCCGCTGCATCCAAGCAAGATCAGCCCCTGCGGAAAAATGACGGCCATTGGCTTTAAGAACAATCGCGCGTAATTGATCATTGTCTTCTGCTTGTTTAAGAATATTTAGCAAGTCAGTCAGCAAAATATCATCGAAAGCATTATGCTTCTCAACTCTATTTAAAGTGATCAATAAAATTGAGCCTTGGATTTCACTTAACACATCACTCATGGTCCTTCACCTATAATCTAGGATAATAATTACATACGGAATACACCAAATTGTGTGGTCTCAATAGGCGCATTTAAAGCTGCCGATAGACTTAAACCCAGCACTTTGCGTGTATCTGCTGGCGCAATAACCCCATCATCCCACAAACGGGCACTGGCATAATAGGGGTTGCCTTGCATTTCGTATTGTTCGCGCAGCGTTGCTTTGAATTGCTCTTCCTCCCCTTTGGGCCAGGGAGTGCCTTGCTTTGTATGTTTATCTTGATTAATTTGTGCAAGGACATTGGCCGCCTGCTCACCACCCATCACCGAAATACGTGCATTCGGCCATGACCATAAAAATCGTGGGTCATAAGCACGCCCACACATGGCGTAATTGCCTGCACCAAAGCTTCCCCCGACAATCACGGTGAATTTAGGAATTTTTGCGGTTGCAACGGCAGTAACCATTTTAGCGCCATGCTTTGCTATCCCCGATGCTTCATATTTGCTGCCGACCATGAAGCCTGTGATGTTTTGTAAAAAAATAAGGGGAATTTTTCGTTGGGCGCATAATTCAATAAAATGAGTACCTTTTAAAGCACTTTCGCCAAATAAAATACCATTATTACCGATAATGCCAACCGGGTAGCCATAAAGATGAGCAAACCCGCAGACCAAGGTGGTTGCAAACAATGCTTTAAACTCGTCGAATTCAGAACCATCCACAATACGTGCAATAATTTCTCGTATATCGAATGGTTTACGCGGGTCGGTAGGGATGATACCGTTCAATTCGGAAGCCGCATACAATGGATCGCTACTAGGGATACGATGGCTAAAAGCGTGCTTCGGACGGTTTAAATTGCTTATGGCTTTCCTTGCTAAATGAAGGGCGTGGGCATCGTCTTCTGCATAATAATCTGCAACACCCGATTGACGGCAATGAATTTCTGCACCGCCTAATTCTTCAGCGCTAATGACCTCACCGGTTGCCGCTTTAACCAGAGGTGGACCGCCTAAAAAGATGGTCGCTTGATTTTTTACCATAATCGACTCATCAGCCATTGCAGGAACATAAGCGCCGCCTGCTGTACAGGAGCCCATAACCACGGCAATTTGCGGGATATTTTGCGCCGAAAGATTAGCTTGGTTATAAAAAATACGTCCAAAGTGATCTTTATCTGGGAATACTTCATCTTGTTTGGGTAAAAATGCACCGCCAGAATCCACTAAATAAATACAGGGCAAATGATTTTGTAGAGCGACTTCTTGAGCGCGTAGGTGTTTTTTAACGGTAAGGGGATAGTAAGTCCCTCCTTTTACCGTCGCATCGTTAATAACAAGCATGCACTCTTGTCCTGCTACAAGGCCAATGCCGGTAATTAACCCTGCGGCGGGTAAATGATCTTCATAGACTTGATAAGCAGCTAATTGGGAAAGCTCTAAAAACGGGCTGCCTTTATCTAATAATTGCTGTAATCGTTCACGTGGCAATAGTTTGCCGTGTTGTAAATGCCTTGCCCGAGCTTTTTCATCACCGCCGAGCGCAATATGCTGAATAATTTCTTGTAATTGATTAACCAATTTCAGCATAGCTTCTTGATTGGTTTTAAATTCAGTGCTGGCTGGATTTAATTGACTAATAATTTTTGCCATAGCTATCCCTAACGAATCAGTACTTTACTAAGAACAATGATTAACCATAAAAACCATATGATTTCAATAAAGTAAGGCATCTGTTTTCCTTTAATAGCACGATAAATGAGCGCAGGAATAGCTGCAATAATCACCGGTATTAGGACCAATGAAAGAACCTTACGTATCATGATGCCCGTAGCGCTGTTACTGAAAACGGGGGCTAGCTCTACGTTTATAAACGTGTAAACCATATCCACATAGACAATTAATAAATGGACATATTGAGCAAAGAGAACAACTAAAATACTTAAAATTAGATAAATTAAACTTTGTCTAAGCATAAAGCACCTCAATAGCAATAGCAGTCGCTTCGCCGCCGCCAATACAGAGCGCTGCAACGCCGCGGGTTTTATGTAAGTGTTTCAACGCATAAATTAATGTGACTAAAATACGAGCTCCCGATGCCCCAATAGGGTGGCCTAACGCGCAAGCACCGCCATGGATATTGACCTTTTCAATATCTAATTCGAGCTCTTTAATCGCTGCCATGGCGACCACAGCAAATGCTTCATTGATTTCATAGAGATCGACATCACTGGGTTTCCAATGGGCTTTGTCTAATACGTTGCGAATGGCTTGAATGGGTGCAGTGGTAAACCAAGCGGGTTCTTGAGCGTGGCTTTCATGCGCGACAATCCTTGCCAATGGCTTAAGTCCACGTTTTTCCGCATTTTCTGCCGTCATCAAAATGAGTGTGGCTGCCCCATCTGAAATAGAGCTTGAACTGGCAGGCGTCACCGTACCTTCTTTATGAAAAATAGGTTTTAATTGGGGCACTTTAGCGATTTTGGCGGGATCAGGGCCTTCATCATGAGCGATAATGGTTTCACCTTTTTTACTCATAACGCTGACAGGCACAATTTCTTCATCGAAAGCGCCTTTTTGGGCTTCTAGTGCACGGGTCATTGATCGTACCGCATAATTATCTTGCTCATTACGGGAAAAGTTAAATTTTTTAGCCGCTTCCTCGGCAAAAGCACCCATTAATTTACCTTGCTCATAAGCATCTTCTAAACCATCTAAAAATAAATGGTCTTTAAGCTCTCCATGGCCTAGGCGATAGCCTGCGCGCGCTTTACTCAAGAGGTAAGGCGCATTGCTCATACTTTCCATGCCTCCGGCAAGAACGATATCAGCAGAACCTGCCTTAATTAAGTCATGAGCAAGCATGACGGCCTTCATCCCAGAGCCACACATTTTATTTAAGGTACTCGCACCCACAGCATCAGGAATACCTGCTTTGCGTGCTGCTTGACGAGCGGGAGCTTGGCCAATGCCGGCTTGCAAAACACAGCCGGTGATCACTTCATCAATATCGCCGGGCGCAATGCCAGCTTGTTTGATAGCAGCTTTATGAACAACGGCAGCCAATTCTGGCGCTGAAAGCGAAGATAAACCGCCCAACATTGCGCCAGCAGGGGTTCGCTTAGCCGCCACAATAACAATCTCATCTGGTTTCATACAAGCTCCTTTACCTGCCCCCTGTCATTGCGAGCAACACGAAGCAACCTAGCGACTGAATTTAAATGCAGTAAGGCCATTGGGTTGCTTCGCGTTGCTCGCAATGACGGCGTAAAAATTTATCCACGCAATAATGTTTTGCGTGGATGATAAAATAACATAATAAAACAATTATCCTAAGGTCTGTTGACATTTCACCTCCGATCCTACGCCCCGTGGCTTGTCCACGGGGTCCATGGATTGTGCGAACAAGTCGCGGAACGTAGGCTAACAATGGGTTGTAGAGCAATTGTCAACAGACCCTATACAAAGGAGTAATTTATTGAATTGATGCCGTTTCATTAAAAAGCTCTCGTCCAATTAACATACGCCGTATTTCTGATGTTCCGGCGCCTATTTCGTAGAGTTTGGCATCCCGTAAAAGCCTTCCTGTAGGGTACTCATTAATATACCCATTGCCGCCTAATGTTTGAATAGCTTCTAAGGCCATTTGAGTTGCTTTTTCTGCGGTATACAAAATAACGCTAGCAGCGTCTTTTCGGCTTACAAGACCTTGATCGCAAGCACGTGCTACAGCATAAAGGTAAGCGCGCGAGGCATTCAATTCGCTATACATATCAGCAACTTTCCCCTGAATAAATTGGAATTCGCCAATCGCTTGATTAAATTGCTTACGCTCATGGATATAAGGTAAGACTACATCCAAGCAAGCTTGCATGATGCCTACAGGGCCTGCAGCAAGAATGGTGCGCTCGTAATCCAGTCCGCTCATCAATACTTTCACACCTTGGTTAAGCCCTCCCAAGAGATTCTCTTCAGGAACTTCGCAATGCTCAAAGACGAGCTCACAAGTATTTGAGCCTCGCATACCAAGCTTATCAAGCTTTTGTGCGGTACGAAAACCTTTAAATCCTTTTTCAATAATAAAAGCACTAATGCCTTTACTACCGGCTTTTCTGTCAGTCTTTGCATAAACCACTAACACATCAGCGTCAGGGCCATTGGTGATCCACATTTTAGTGCCGTTAAGGATAAAGCGATCACCTTCTTTTTGTGCTTGCAGTTGCATGCTAACTACATCCGAGCCTGAGTTTGATTCACTCATCGCTAAGGCGCCGATATGGTCACCCTTAATTAATGCGGGTAAATAACGCTCTTTTTGGGAGGCATTGCCGTTTAAGTAAATTTGATTGACGCAAAGATTAGAATGAGCGCCGTAACTTAAGCCAATCGAAGCAGAGGCGCGGGAAATTTCTTCCATGGCGATGGCATGTGCTAAATAACCCATGTTCGCCCCGCCGTATTCTTCACTGACAGTGATGCCTAAAAGCCCCATTTCGCCGAGCTTTTTCCATAAATGATTAGGGAAGCCGTTGTCGATATCAATTTGCGCGGCAATAGGGGCTATTTCATGTTTGGCAAAGTTAAAAACACTATCCCTTAATAGATCATACGTTTCGCCCAGTTGATGCTTAAGACCTGTATGCATAGATGACTTCCTGTTACTTCAATAAATACGCTAGACTATACCCTTCATCATTGAAGATGTGAAGATAGAAAAAATAAAAGTGGTAACGAACATGGAGATGGATGTAATGCGTAAGTTGGTATTGTGGGGTTATCATCTGGATGAATATCAAGAAATGTTTGATTTATCAGATGAGGAGTTAAACACTCGCTTATTAGAGTTTGGCTCTGGTCCGACAGCGGTGAATGTGCAATTGCATGAGAAGCATAAAAAAATAATTAGCTGCGATCCGTTATTTAGCCTTGAAAAGTCTGATTTAATTGCTAAAACATCAGCTATTTTTGAAAACATGGTCATGCGAATTAAGCAGGCACAAGAAAATCCTATCCTAAGCCGCATAGGCGAAGTGGATGCCTTGATTGCGAAGCGCAGGCAAGGAATGGAGGAATTTTTTAACGACTACACAAAAGGAAAAGAGGAACAACGTTACTTGTCTTTTACCCACCATACGCTACCTTTTTCTGACTTTTCTTTTGATTTAGCGTTAAGCTCCCATTTTTTATTTGCTGATTTAGATGACCAGGATGTCGATTTTCATATGAAAACCATTATTGAGCTGGCTCGAGTGGCCAAGGAAGTGAGGATATTTCCGCTGATTGATCGTTATGGCCAACTTTCGCCTTTTTTAGGACCCGTACTCTTAGGATTACAACAGGAGCATTATGGCGTGGAGGTACGAGAGGTCAATTATTATTTGCAACCAGAGAGCAATGTTATGCTTCGTGTCTTTGCACAACAGTGTCAGGTGGGCTGACAATGTATGCTTTACTTCGCTCTTTATTATTTTGTGTTACCCCGGAAATATCGCATTACCTAGCGTTAAATGCTTTACGAGTAACGCCACCATTTTGCTTTACTAAACCGAATAAAAATCCTATTCAGGCTATGGGGATGGATTTCCCTCATCCTGTTGGATTAGCCGCAGGCCTGGATAAAAACGGTGAATATCTTGATGCATTAGCCAAACTGGGATTTTCATTTATTGAAGTAGGTACCGTAACGCCAAGACCACAAGAAGGTAGTTCAAAACCGCGCTTGTTTCGCTTAACTAAAGCACAAGCGATTATTAATCGCATGGGATTTAATAACCATGGAGTCGACGCGCTTATTGCAAATATTAATAAATCCAATTACCGCGGGATCTTAGGGATTAATATTGGTAAGAATAAGGACACTCCCTTGGAAAAAGCAGTGGAGGATTATATCTATTGCTTACGAAAGGTATATGGCCATGCTTCTTATGTCACGATTAATATTTCATCACCCAATACACCCAATTTACGCGATCTGCAATCAGAAGATTATTTTAAAAAACTAATGAATGAACTACGAGAAGAGCAGCTAGAACTAGCGGATAAACAGCAATCGTATGTTCCCTTGGTTGTCAAAATTTCTCCAGATGAATCCGATGAAGCACTAAAACGTATGGCAGATACGATGGTTCTATTAGGCATTGACGGTATTATTGCTACGAATACGACTTGCTCGCGTGAGGGTGTTAAGGATTTACCTTATGCAGACGAGCAGGGAGGACTAAGCGGTCGACCGCTCGCTCTGAAAGCTACTCGTTGTTTGCGTTTACTAAGAGAGGTCGTGGGAGAAGATGTTACGTTAATAGGCGTGGGCGGGATTGACAGCCCTGAAGAAGCGCAGGACAAATTAAGTGCAGGCGCTTCGTTATTACAGTTATATACAGGACTTATTTATAAAGGGCCTGGGTTAGTCGCTGATATCGCTAATCGCTAAGTTTTATTCGCACTTAAGGTCAATTAGAGGTACAATTCGGCAAATTTAAAACCAAGTTGCTAGTCCTATGAAAAAAGTATCGTATAGCAAAGCAGGGCCTTTGTATCGTCGGCTTATTGCTTATGTAAAACCTTTTTGGCCCATGTTGTTGTTAGGTATTTTAGCGAATATTTTTTATTCTGCGATTGATGCTGGATTCACTTACATGATGCGGCCCTTCCTTGATAAAGGGTTTATCAATATCGATCTTGCTTTTATTCAAAAAATTCCCCTGTTGATTTTAATAGGAATTACTGCCCGTGGTTTGATGAATGCAGGTGGCAGTTACTGCATGACATGGGTCGCACGCTCGGTGGTCAAAGCCTTAAGACAGCGCGTTTTTGCTCATATTGTTAGACTGCCCGCTGATTATTATGATGAGGCTGCTTCAGGCCAGCTTCTTTCTAAAATTTTATACGATGTGGAACAGGTTGCGCAGGTTAGTGCCGATGCTTTAACCGATTTTGTCCAGAATACTTGCTTAGTTATTGGTCTATTAACGGTCATGATGATTATCTGCTGGCAGCTTTCATTGATATTTTTACTCACCGCTCCTTTTATAGGGATATTAGTTAACTTTACCAATAAACGAATTCGGCGAATTAGTCATAAAGTGCAAAAGACGATGGGTGAGGTGACAGAGATTGCAGCAGAAGTCATCGATGGGTATCGAGTCGTGCGGATTTTTGGTGGTGAGCGTTATGAAATAGATAAATTTAACAACGCTACGGAGATGTCACGTCGTAATGATATGAAAGTTGCGGTGAGTAAAGCCATTAATGTTTCAGGGGTTCAATTTATCATTGCTACAAGCATTGCCCTTATTATCTTTGCAGCCATTCAATTAGCTGCTGTAGTAACCGTTACAGCAGGTTCTTTCCTGGCTATCATTGCAGCCATGTTGCAGTTAATTAAACCGATGAAAACGTTAACAACCTTGAATGCAACGATTCAGCGTGGTTTAGCTGGAGCAGAAAGTGTTTTTTCTTTACTTGATCAAGTCGTTGAGTCCAATAAAGGTAAGTCATTAGCAAAGCGAGTGAAAGGCGACATTCAATTTGAAAAGGTTTCTTATGCTTATCGCCAAGGCCAACTCGTATTGCATGATGTTAGTTTTCATGTACGTGCTGGAGAAACCATAGCGCTTGTTGGTCATTCGGGCAGTGGTAAAACGACGATCACAAGCTTATTGCCTCGGTTTTATGAAATAACCACAGGGCAGATTATATTGGATGGTACCCCGATTAATGAATTGTCCTTATCAAGCTTACGAGAGCAAATTGCCCTTGTTGGTCAGCATGTGACATTATTCAACGACACGTTAGCTAACAATATTGCCTATGGCCGTTTTGATGTCAGTCGTGAGCAAATTATAGAAGCGTCGAAACTGGCTTATGCCGATGAATATATTCAAAGACTTAAAGAAGGTTATGATACTCGTATTGGAGAAAACGGCGTGCTCCTATCCGGCGGGCAACGCCAACGCTTAGCCATTGCTCGTGCTATTTTAAAAGATGCTCCTATCCTTATTCTCGATGAAGCGACATCGGCACTCGATAGTGAATCAGAGCGCTATATCCAAGAAGCATTAGAAAAATTGATGAAAAATCGTACCACAATCGTCGTTGCGCATCGATTATCGACCATTCAACGCGCAGATCGAATCATTGTGATGCACCAAGGCCGTGTAGTTGAACAAGGTACTCATCAAGAATTATTAGCCTTGGATAGTCACTATGCAAAGCTTTATAAAGTACAACAACGAGGTCTAGAACATCCTGCAGAGGTCCTTCTTGATGCATAAAAAGGCATGGATTGATCGTTATTGGTATAATTTACATCCACTGTGTTGGCTTTTATGGCCGTTATCTTTAGTTTATCAATCCTTAGCCGCGCTGCGGCGCTTTTATTTAAGCCGTTTTCGTCAACAGCCATGTTCAGTACCGGTTATTGTAGTAGGGAACCTTACCGTAGGAGGTGTTGGAAAAACACCTTTAGTGATTGCGTTGGCAAAGGAACTTAAACAGCGTGGCTTGCGAGTGGGCATTGTAAGCCGAGGTTATGGGGCCCGTTTCGTTAAATTCCCTTTTGAGGTCAGTAAAGATGCACGAGCTATAGAGGTGGGTGATGAGCCTTTATTATTGGCCCAAAAAACGGATTGTCCGGTGGTGATTGCGCCTAAGCGGATAGAAGCTGTCCGTTATCTTTTAAAAAAATACCAAAGCCAAGTCGTTATTAGCGACGATGGATTGCAGCATTATGCAATGGGCAGGGCCATAGAAATTGTGGTTATCGATGGTGCTCGAGGCTTAGGCAATGGTTTTTGTTTACCGGCGGGTCCTCTGCGTGAAGCTATAAGTCGATTAAAGCAAGCTGATTTTGTCGTGATCAATGGCAATTTACAACGTCCATTATCATTTAAATCGTCTTATCGCATGGATTTAATTCCTGGTGAATTTATGCAGGTAAAGAATAATAGTATTGTCGCAAAAGAAAAATTAAAGCCCACTGTTGCAGCCGTTGCAGGGATTGGTAACCCAGAGCGCTTTTTTACTACCCTTTCTTCTTTAGGGATACAATTTAATCCTTATTCTTATCCTGACCATCATTCATTTCGTTTAGAAGAATTGGATGTTGATGAAAAAATAGTGGTGATGACTGAAAAAGATGCGGTAAAATGCCGACCATTTGCAACCGATAGGATGTATTTTCTACCCGTGGAAGCAACGGTTGAAGACAAGTTTTGGCATGCATTTTGGTTACATAAACAATTACAAGGTATATATAAATGATTTCTTTGTACGGTGCAATTTTTAAACGTGTCGTTCTGAGGAGTGCAGTGACAAAGCAAACCAGAGGCTTTGGTGCAATCCTTAGCGTTATCAAAGTCACTGGATTGCTTCGCTTTGCTCGCAACGACACGTTTAAAAAAATCGTATCGTACTACAAGGCAATGATTGACAGCTGCCACTGGGGTAAGTTATTTGTAGGTCTTGCGTTTTTTCTAAGTGCTTTTGTACATGCGACAGAAGCGCCTGAAGAAAAACAAGCTACGTTTTCACCCGCGCATGCTAATTGGGTGTTTGCTGGTGTAGTGACCAATGAAACAGATGAGAGCTACGGTTATTTTTTTCAAATACAGCGTGATGGTGACCAATTTCGTAGCTTAGCAGCACTCTTAGATGCTCAAACTAAAAAGCTTATTTTCTTAGATGAGAGTCAAGTAGTGAGTCATGATCCCGAACCTTATAATTGGCAAGTGGGGCATGCTTTTTTACGCTTTAACCCCATTAATGAAAGCTGGATTTTTGGCGTCAAGACGGACACAAAAAAAGGATTTAATTTTAAAGTAGACACCTTAAAGCAATTTCAATCCGTTTCTACCCAGGATTTACGGCCAGGAATTGAATTATCAGTGAATCAAACCGGCCATTTAAATGGCCATATTCAAATTGATGATGAGAAGAAAGAGCAGTTTGTAACCGCAAAAAATGCATGGTTTCGCCAAGTTTGGTTAACCGCACAGCAAGATAAAACCCATCCTTTTACCGGCGTGTTATGTCGATTTAATAATGGCAGCGGGTTTTATTCCGTCAATATGACAGAATCCGATGCATTAAGAGGCGCTGTGGCAGGGTGGTGTGACGAGCAAGGCGTCTCCTCAATCATCTCACAGTTTATTAATGTAAAGCAGGATAAAGACGGTCCTTGGCATATTCGTATTTCCTCTCCGAATATTCATTTAGTGCTTTCAGACTTTATAACGCAACATTCAATCATAGCCGGGTTCGTCACCCAAGGAAAAAACCCGGGCTTTTGCATGTTAAGTAATGAAATTATTGGGGGTGCATCCTCGTAAGCCTATTATGAATTTGGTGTTGATTTTGGATCTTCCTCATTTTCGGATTGACGTAATTGACGGAGATCGTCGGCGAGTTTTTTATGCCTTGCCCGAAGTGTGAGCGCTGAAGTTGTCTCCGCAAAAAAGAACTTATTCCCAGTGGCTTTATAGTGCGAGTAGTGGGCTATACCTAGTGTTAAACTTGCGATAAAATTTGTAAGTACCATTAACATTATCCTGGTTGCTTTCGATACATTGTCCCTGTCTTTAGCTAGTATGGTTGTGCAATACGTATTTTTAGCAGTATTAAGCGATTGAATAAGCTCATCTTTATTCTCGTCTTTAGGGGCTTTTATAGCGGAAAATGTTTTTAAGGCTACGAGGCAATCTCTTAAGTATTGAGGCGTATGCGCTACCGCTTTATCGTGTTTTTTTGAACCTTTTAAACGGAATAATATTTTTTGGTTGTCATCGTAAAGCCTTATGATAGCTTTACAAATATTTTTATTTTTAAGCATAGAAAAGAAATCAGTACATTCAGGGATTACCTCAGCTATTACCGCTGCTGCCTTATAATTTAACTCAGACAAAGTAGCATTCGTTTTCATATAATGAATAAGGCGTGGGTTACTTAGAGAGCCTAAATGCGTAGGCGTGATATTTTTATCATGTAAAAAATGAATTGCTTCAAAAAAAATTTTTGATTTTTGCGGATGATATTCTTTTTTTATGGATTCACGTAACTCTATTAAATATTGTTTAGGTTTTAAGAAATACTGTCGCCCTTCTAATAGAGGACAGTGATTCAGAATATTATCGAATGCAGCAAATAATTCTAAGTGATTTATATTATCTGGTAATTGGTCACGATGTAAAAGAATTCGATTAAGCATGGCAATCGAAATAATTTGATCCTCTAAAGATAGAGATTGCTGGTTCCTTGAGCCTTCAATGACCATCTCGACCAAGTCTTTAGGGGAATAATGTTTTGCCAGATAAATTTGTGCCGCTTGAATTAAACAGTCAACCCGATCAGTTGCATCGGGGCTAAGCCGATACCGAAATCCAACAGACGCTGTCACAGGCGCATAATGACCAAAACTATCTCTTCGTTCTGCTATTCCATGAGCCCTACCTATTAAATCTTGGGAATAGGATGATGTTAAAAAATACAACTCATCTAAATTAGTTAACATATCTTTATGGCTTACTATGTCGCGCTCGACTAGAGATGCTCTAGTTAAAATATTTCTTAATAGGGCACCATTAGTAAAATGCTGTTGCTTAATATCTTCGAGCATTGTTTTACAGCTTTTGCTTATAAATGCTCCGATCCGTAAATCTAGGTGGTCGCCAAAATCTAGTTTTGAATGATCTTGAATTGATCTTAATGCTTCATCCGCATAGCTTCCCTTTGCACATAGACCAAACATCCGACCATACTGGGCTTGATCAGTATGCAATAAGCCAAATTTTTGATGGCTTTCATGTACAATAATAGATAATTTACCCGTTTCAACTAACGCTTTTACTTCGGGTGTCAGCGTTAGGTTTTTATATAGAGTGGTGGTGGCGTCGATAATAATCGTAGCTGGCTTCGTGCGGTGCCTATCAATGATATGACGTTTAACAAAAAGATTTATGTCTACGCCAGGTGTTAAACCCTCTAAGTTAACAATCGGGCCACAAGATATAGAAAAAATATCAGGCTCAATGTCATGTGTCTGCTCTGTAATATAACCAAACTCATAATAAGCGGGCTTGATTACTTGGATGGTGGGTTTAGCACCCCTCGTTTGCATCTTAGTAGCTAATTGCATTGCGAGCGCATAAGCATTGGTACCAGACATGGCGGGTGCTGCTATGAAGCTTAAATTATCAAGACGTTCTTTTTGAAGTCCTAACGCACTCAGTAGGGTTTCTTCAGATTCGGTTAGGAAGTCCTTATATTCACGGTCTAATGTATCTGTATCAGCTTTTTTTAAAAGAGCTAAGCTAATTTCATGAACAATAGCATAGACACAAAAGGCGTAGCGTTGGTAATGATGCTCATAAAAAGTATTTGTCATATCTAGCATCAGGGCGATACGTTGTATAGCTTCAGGGCTTAACTCAGGTAGATCTCGTAGCATTCGTCTAAGTGATTCAGCTAATTTTTGTGTCGGATGGCGAGGGTCGCTAGCAATGAAGTTTAATTTACCCATTATTTTACTTCTAAGAAGAGCTTCTTTGGTTTTTGGTAAATGAGGATCCAACGAAATTTTATTATCATCTTCAACCGCAGCAACTCTTTTGACCTTAATATTAGCTGCAATTTCCCAGGGAGACGCTACTAATCCTGCAGCACGTACAACATTTTTTACCTGTGCTAGTTGAGCGTGAGATTTTGGAATTGCTAATAAAATAATGGAATGATCTTTTCGTCGATATAATTTTGGCATCGTACTGGGATGAGGAAAATAGTGGCCAAGTAACTTTTCAATCGGCATATTTCTTAACGGAGTAATGGGTATATATTCGTATAAATGTGTTTCATTAGGTATATTAAACTGCGAGAGAAGAGTCGTAAGTAACGTACCTGAGAAACTGTCGACTCGATGGTAAAATGCTTTAGAGTCTATGTAAGGATTTGCAATTTTATCTATGTGTAACTCAGCCACATGTCGTCCAAACATCATAGCTGATAATGCGTGTTGCTCGTCACTAGGATCAATGAGTGATAAATAAGAAGCATAAGGGTTTTTTGCTAGTTTTTCTTTGATTTTTCTCCCGCGCCATGCATGTATAATCGTTTTTGCAGCATGTGTTTTTTGAAATGATATTTGTTCGGGAGTTAGTGATGCATCATCGGTTGATGATGGCGCTTTTTTTCTGCCTTGGCGTTTCGCCAGTTCTTCTGCAATACCGCTAGATTTGCATCTAACGTAAACTTCTAGCTCTTTTAGAGGTCTTTGTCGATCAATCAATGCTTTCATGTTTAATTCAATCAATCATGCTAATTGTTTTATCTATAGCTTAATTATAGGACAAAAAAATTAACACAAAGTTAATTTTTAGTTAATTTTGTGTTAAAAGTATAATCTACAACGTTTAGTACTTTTTTCACTCTCTAAGTGGATATCTTTAGATCTCAACTTTAGCGATTTTTGCCAGGGCCGAAGTTGACTAGATGAAAGGCACCGATTTTGTAAGGAAGTTAGGAGGCGCTTTTGAGGATTAATTATCGCTGTTATTAACTACGTTATGCCTTCTCCGGAAGAAAGAACACCAACATCCCAGCCAATAGTAACGATAAAGGTATGAGCAGCAGCCCATTTTGATAATCTTTAATAGTGTATATCCCTGTGCCATTAGACACATCCAATAAATACCCAATAAGAGGCTGAAATAATGGTGTGGTAACGACAGCCAATGTATTGGTAAACCCTGTACATGTGGATAAAGAATGCACCGGAGCTAATTCATTAGCTACCGTATAAGCTAGCATATAAGCACCACAACAAATACCAATAAAAAACATTAAGATAGCAACATAAGTATAGGTTTGGATGGGGATATAAATAAGCGTTAAAAGCAATATCGTGGTAGAAAGACAAGAGCATAAGATAAGAGGCCTGCGTTTAGCAAGGCGTGCGGATAGAAAGCCAAATAATGGGCAGCTTAACGCGGTGCCTAAGAAAAACATAGCGGTGAGCGTGCTTGCATCTTTTAAACCGCAGTTTAATTTCACTTCAATAAAAGGAACCGCCCACAAAGCCCCAAATACGGTAACCACCGTAAAACTTAAGCCTACGAAAATACCATTTATCCATGCTTTTTTATTGATTAAAATCGTTAGAAGTTGCTGATGATAGGATTGGCGTATCAAAGGTAATTGAGTGTTAGCAGGTATGTGTTTTAAGGTTAGATAGGTAATGACTAAACCCAGTAATCCAGCGCTGTTAATAAATCCTCGCCATCCCCATTGGCTTACCAAAGCGCCTAGTGCTACCATGCCAAGCATGGTAGTAATAAATCCTAAGGTTTCTGATAAGCCAATCATGAAAGCAAATTGTTTAAGTGGGTAATGTTGACGTAATAAATGAGATAATCCGATAAAGGCGAAGGCGGAGCCTGCGCCAATGATTAAACGACCTAAAAATAACCCAAGCAAGTGATCACTGGCCGCAAAAATAAAACAGCCGAGGCTTAAAAGAAGAACATTGACTACGAGTAACGTTCGGGTATCTTTTCTATCAAAAAGAATACCTACAGGGATTTGCAAGGCCGTATAGACAACATAAAATGCGCCACTTAATAGGCCTGCCGTTAATGCAGATAAATGCATGTCGCTCATAATAGAGCCAATGACTACACCTGAAGATAATTGCAAAAAAAATTGGAATAGGACGAAGGAAACACCCACTAGCCAAATAACATGGCGGCTTGAGGTTTTAACAATTTCTGTGGTTGCAATATTCATAAAATAAGTGCGCGTACCAGTTTCTAAAATTGATTGCCGCATTATACACGGTTAGACGTAATGTGAAAGGATTTATTAAATTTTCAGTAAGTTACGCAAAAAATAGGTTGCAGACTTGTGAGAATGTCTAGGTATTGTTACATTCAAGTGAATCTATAGGATGATGTTTCATGACCGAAATCAGAAACCTTAGTGTAGGATTTAAGACAGCAAAGGGTACTACCAAGGCGCTCGATAAAGTGAGTTTTTCTTTAAAATCAGGGGAAACGCTGGCTTTATTAGGGGAATCAGGCTGTGGTAAATCATTAACCTCGCTTGCGATCATGCGTCTTTTACCTCATACAGGGGTATACGATAAAGAGAGCGCCATTTTATTCAATAACCAAGATTTGTTGGAATTACCCGAATCACTTATGCGCTGTTTACGTGGCCGACGTTTAGCCATGATTTTTCAAGAGCCTATGACAGCTCTTAACCCCGTATTAACGATCGGTGAGCAATTAACAGAAGCGATTAAAGAGCATGCGCAGCTTGAGCGTAAGGTATTGAGAGCCCGTTTACTGACCTTGTTGCAAGAAGTGGAAATCCCTGATCCAGAATTACGCCTGCATCAATACCCACATCAGTTATCAGGAGGCCAAAAGCAGCGGATCGTCATCGCCATGGCCTTAGCTAGCGATCCTGAGGTGTTAATTGCAGATGAACCCACTACGGCCTTGGATGTGACTATTCAAGCACAAATTCTAACATTGCTTAAAAAATTACAGCAGCAATACAAAATGAGTATTTTGTTAATTACGCATGATTTAGGTGTGGTAAAAGCGGTCGCAGATACGGTGTGTGTGATGTATGCAGGACAAGTGGTAGAAATAGCTTCCGTCAGTGATTTTTTTAAAAAGCCGCTCCACCCTTACGCCCAACAATTATTCTTATCGCTGCCTTCTATTGATAAACGGGAGCAACAATTACAGACGCTGTCTGGTGCAGTTCCTGCATTAGATGCATTACCTTTAGGTTGTCGTTTTCATCCTCGCTGTGCTCATGTGTTTGCGCCTTGTCCCACCATAGAGCCTCGATTACAAATGGTACAAGGCAAAAGAGAAGTACGTTGCCATTTATACCCCGAACATACCGAGCCGCCACCTATTTCAATAGCCTGTCAGCCCTGGAAATCTTTATCTAAAACAGATTCTACGATTCTTGCGGTCCATGATTTAAAAGTGCATTTTAAAAATCGATATGGAACGATGAAAGCAGTCGATGGACTATCGTTTTCCTTGGCAAGGGGAAAAACATTGGCTTTGGTGGGTGAATCAGGTTGTGGTAAAACAACAGCAAGCCGCGCTCTGCTCCGGTTGCTTCCCATCACATCGGGGGAGATTATTTTTCAGGGGAGAGATATAACCTCATTGGGTCGGCGAGCTTTGCGTGATTTCCGTAAAAAAGTTCAAATTATTTTTCAAGATCCTTATTCATCAATGAATCCAAGGATGACTATTGATGAAATTTTAGCAGAAGGGTTACAAGCGCAAAGGGCTCGACCGGCAGATATTCGTAAAAAGCAATATCAATTATTAGAGTATGTGAATTTAGCTCGGAGTAGCTTACAGCGTTACCCCCACCAATTTTCTGGCGGCCAGCGACAACGTATTTGTATTGCACGGGCTTTGGCAACAGAGCCCGAATTATTAGTCTGCGATGAGCCCACGAGTGCCTTGGATATGTCGGTGCAAGCTCAAATTCTGAATCTTTTAAAATTATTACAACAAGAATTAAGCTTATCGTATATTTTTATCACCCATAACATGGGCGTGGTTTCTTATATTGCTGATGATGTATTAGTCATGCGTCAAGGTAGGGCGGTTGAAGCAGGGCCTTGTGAAGAACTATTTGCCAACCCTCGAAAGCCTTATACCAAACAATTGCTCGCCAGTGTTTTGACCTTCTAATGAGCAGGCTTTAGGGACGTTGCCTAATATACCCAAGAAACTTCAAAATGCTATTTTTGACGTATCTTGAGTATAGACCTTATTTTCGCTTCGGAAAAATATCGCTAAACATCATGTGATTTTTAGCTAAGTGGGTATCAAGGCGTTTTTTAACGCTTAAATATTTATAAATTATCATGGGGATGAGAAGGGTAAAAAGTCCAATTGCAAATGCTATTTTGTAGGTTGGATCTTCGTTAAATAATAAGAAGAACAAACAAATAATCATTAAAACAATGGCAATAATGCCAGTATAAGGTGACCCTGGCGTTTTATAACGCAAATCTGCCGTCGTATAGCCGGCTTGGTACAATCGTTTACGGAAATTAATTTGAGCCCAACATAAGGAAATCCAAGCAATAGCGCCAGTAAACCCCGAGACTAATAATAGAGCAATGTATAACATGGTTTGCCCAAAAAAGTAGGAAATTAAGAGTAGAAGCCAAATAGAAATTAAAGTCGCGATACCTGCATTTTGTGGAACTGCATTGCGATTAAGCTTTGCTAATTTTTTAGGTGCCATGCCGTTTCGTGCTAAGGCATGTAATGAGCGAACAATCCCGTAAACACCAGAATTAGAGCAAGATAATGTCGCAGTTAACGTAACAAAACTTGCTATTGCTCCCGCCCATTTTAATCCATAGAAATTTAAAGCTTCGGCAAAGACAGAGTTGGTTAATCCCGCTTTTTGCCAAGGGAAAATCAACACCAGGCAAAATACCGGAATAATATAAATAAAAAGGATGCGATAGGTGACATTTCGGATGGCATTAGGAATCATATGAGCAGGATCAATAGACTCACCTGCTGCAAGGCCAATAATCTCAGAACCCTGATAGTTAACCAAGAGCAGTACCATCGCGGTCGGCAAGACCATATAGCCATTGGGGAAAAGCCCTCCCTGATCCAGGATAAATCGCCCGCCAATAATTCCAGCGGGTTGTGGACCATGAATAATACCGAAGAAAATAAATAGGGAAATACCAACAAAACTAAATAGGGCAATGATTTTAATAATGGCAAGCCAAAATTCTATTTCACCAAACGTACCCACTTCAGAAATATTAATATAGGTAATGAGTACACCGAAACACACAGCCCAGATATAGCCGTTAACCCCGGTGAAATGCTCCATGATAATGCCGCCTGCCACGCATTCAGCAGGAATATAAGCAACCCAGCTTATCCAATAAGACCATCCCACCCCGCAGGCAAAAGATGGAGAGATGAAGTCAGCGGTATAATTGATAAACGATCCAGAAATAGGAATAGCAACAGCAAGCTCACCCATGCAGAGCATAGTGAGATAAATAATTAACCCACCTAAAATATAAGCTAGGAACACAGCGGGTCCGACTTGATTAACGATAGTCCCCGTACCAAGAAAATAGCCCGAACCAATAATGCCGCCTAAAGCAATAAGCTGCACATGCCTATCTTTTAACGCGCGGCGAAATTCCCCATCAGCGATGGGTTTGCTAGGTATTCCAGTTTTGGTAGTCACTACTTTTTATAGTCCTCAAAAGTAATAGAAAAAAGGCCAGCGCGAATTGTAGAATAATTTTATCTTTTGTCCAGAATTTTATATAAGATTTTATAAAAAATCTTCCTAAAAAATCATTATAGTCGAATAATCTACTTTGTGTAGAGTAATGCAAAATCACACCAAGGCGATAGCATCTAAACGCCCAATATAGCCCCCCCCCCGAACCACGACCGTCAGCCCCCCCGAACCGCGACCGTCAGGAAGCGGAAAAGTCCCTCCCCCGAACCGCGACCATCAGGAAGCGGAAAAGTTTACACCACCATTCCATTAACTTGGCTATCCCACATTTCTTTAAATTTACCACCGTCTTTCGCAATTAACTCTTGAAATGAACCATCTTCAACAATGCTCCCGTCTTCCATAACAACGATTCTATCCATGTGCCTTATCGTTGAGAGACGATGAGCGATGGCAATTACAGTTGCATTATGGATATCTAGGATGGAGTCGATTGATTTTTGAATTTCCTGTTCTGCTTGACTGTCAATCGAAGAGGTTGCTTCATCCAGTATCAAAATCGGTGCATTTTTCAAGATTGCCCTAGCAATTGCTATACGTTGACGCTGACCCCCACTAAGTTTTACCCCACGCTCTCCAACCATGGTGTCATATTTTTCTGGAAGTGTTGTAATGAATTCATGGATATTCGCAGCCATAGCAGCATGGATTATTTCTTCTTCAGTGGCATTCGGCTTAGCATAAGCAATATTTTCTAGAATTGAGCGATGAAAAAGCATTATATCTTGAGGGATTAATGCAATGTGCTCACGAAGACTATCAGATGAAACATCGTAAATACTTTGATTGTTGATTAATATGTCTCCGCCTTCATTGCTAGAGGCGTTACCATCAGTTGCAGCTCTGTCCCAATGTTTATAATTCGTAATAGCGAAATTTTTTAAAAGTAAATTAATTAGGGTTGATTTGCCAGCGCCAGAATGCCCGACAATTCCAACTTTCTGATATTTAGCGATTTGCATGGTAAGTCCAGCAAAAACTTTATTAGTTTTTGTGTACGAGAAATCAATGTTTTTAAAGTGAATGAAGTTTTTCATATAAATTAGATAATTAATTCCTTTGCATCTTTTTTGTCTATTACATCTTGTGGTGTTTGTAAAATTGAGAAGGACGATTTGAAATCCCCGAGCTTATCAAAAAAATTACCCACTTGCTCAGAAAGAGCCCATATGTCATAAACTATCTTATATACAATTGTCACGACATAAGCAAAATCTCCAACCGTAATTTGGTTGATATAACGTAAATAGCCAGTGTAACCCAAAACGGAAGATATCATCCCTATGAATAACACGCCTTGAACACAAGCAAATTTAAACTGGTATAAATTCTTTTTGTAATCTAAATCAGCAACCTCACCACAAGCAAAATCCCTAATTTTTTTTAATTCTGCTCGTTTGGATGCAAAAGAGAAAATTGTAAAAATATTTGAAATATCATCTGCAATGAAACCAATGACTTTGTGTTTTAAATCGTTTGATTGTGTTGATAATGCGCTAAGTTTTAGCGACATCTTTAACCCAACCACAAAAAATATACTACACCATACTAAAACTAAGACACTTAACTGCAAGTTAATGAATACCAAAGACAGTGTCCCAAATAAGCACATTACAAACGGATTTGTAATTTTCCACCAAATGTACTCAAACACGTCATCATACCCAGTAACAATGCCTTTGATTTTACTGGTAATAGAACCACTATGCGTATTTTGAAAAAAAGTATATGAATGATTTTGAACATATTCATAAGCTTTACTAATAATTTCGCCCCTTATAAACGGTTGAGACTTATTAAAAGCCCATTGTCCTGATCTGCAAATTATTTCTTGAAGCAAGGCGATTCCAATAAAAATAATTATTGGATAAATTATTTCCCACTTCGTAGTTGTCTGGCCATTGGTTGAGGTATCAACAATTAGCTTTAGTGCATAGCTATTTAGAACATGGAATGCAACAGCTACCATCGGTATCTGAAACATGATGAAGTAATGCCATTTATATGGTTTTAAGATTGGAGAAAGAAACTCCCAAATTTTATTCATAAGATTCGTTATTATTTGGTCAATGTTTTTAGTGGAGTGATTTTTGGCGGAGAGAGAGGGATTCGAACCCTCGATACGTTGCCGTATACACACTTTCCAGGCGTGCGCCTTCGACCGCTCGGCCATCTCTCCGTGTGCGCAAGAGTATACTTGCTTTTAAAAAAAAGCAATCCTGTAGCGGCTGTGTAAATGGAAGAATTTGTTTATAATAGGCAACGCGCCTGAGGTTAATTCATTAAAAGGATGTTTATTCATGCACAAATTAGAGTTGGTTGATAATTCGCATAGAAGCCAAGCTAAGGCGACATTTTGTGGCTTATCCACACAATCCATAGAGCCCGTAGATAATCTTGCGAACAAATCGTGGGAACGGAGAGTGGGCGTAAAGACCCATGGTCAACGTATCCTACTAGCAGCATTCATAGGACTAGGTCTTACGACACAAGCCCATAGTTTTCCTTGTTTTATAACGATGATTAAAGATTCGTGTTGGACGAATTATAATTTAACGGTTACGGTTAATAATGCCACCACAGGAAAAATGGTAACTACGGTATCTGTTCCCCAAGGCACCTCCTGGGCAAGGCAGCAATTCGATTGTCAACCTGCAGAGGTTTTGTCGTATAGCGCTACGTTTAATCCCGTCTTTTGGCAAAATGATGAAGGCAAAACCTATGCGGGTCAAAACGAGACGATCCTTCCTGAGACTATTGGGCAGGGGGAGACCGCTTGGAATATTAATTTATGCTATCCTGCTCAATTTTCAGAAGTGCCTATGCCTCCTGAAGCGGGTAATCACTGTCAATGCGTAACCGATGGGATCCCTCCGATTAAGCAATAAGGGTTTATATGAATTTAAGACGTAAGATTGGCCAGATGCTGGTTATGGGCTTTTCTGGTTATGAGCTAAATAAAGATAGCGCGGTGGTGCAATGGCTGGAGCAAGATGGATTAGGCGGGGTATTATTATTTGATTTTAATTTACCTAAACAAGAATACGGTAAAAATTTAAAAAATCAGCAACAAATCAAACAGCTAACTCAACAGTTAGCAACCTATGCCAAAGTGCAAGGATTACCGCTTTTTATCGCATTGGATTATGAAGGCGGTGCGGTTGATCGTCTTCGCAATATTGAAGGTTGTATAAAGACGCTAAAGCCAATAGAGCAAGCTTTACTCTCAGATATTGAATTGCACGAGGAAGCCTCTAAGATGGCCATGACTTTAAAGACCCTTGGTTTTAATTTGAATTTTGCGCCAGTCGTGGATCTTAATTTAAACGAAAAAGAAGGGATTATTGGTAAACTCGGACGTAGTTTTTCGAATCACCCCGATGAGGTGATTCGCGCATCAAAAATAGTGGTAAACGCATTTGATGAGCAAGGGATTATATGTGCTTATAAGCATTTCCCAGGCCACGGCAGCGCCACCGGGGATACACATGAAGGTTTTGTCGACGTAACCGAGCATTACCAATCGATGGAGTTGACCCCCTATACCAAATTGTTGGCAGATAAAAATTTGCCAGAGCCTATGGTAATGACCGCTCATGTCGTGAATCGTCAATTGGATAGCAGCGGCTTGCCGGCTACGTTGTCCTATCCCATATTGACCCAATTACTTCGGCAGGAGATTGGGTTTAATGGTGTTGTCATCAGTGATGATTTGCAAATGCAGGCTATTAGTAACCATTATTCTCTAAAAGAAGCCTTACGGCTCACCATTAATGCGGGTGCTGACATGGTGATTGTCGGGAATCAATTAGGCTCTCATACAGCGACAGAGGTCGTGGATTGTATTGAAGATTTAGTCAATGCCGGCGAACTCCCATTATCGCGGATAGAAGAGGCTTACGAACGGATCGTAGTGCTTAAAAGAGCGCTGTAAGCGTTTACGGAAGATTGAATCTTGTTGCAATCAGCGTGTGAACAGTTACAGCGCTATTGAGTCATAAAGTGATCGTAAATGGCTCGGCTGGCTAGAGCTATGGCTCTGCTTCGATTGTAATCGTTAGCGGATTTTGATTTAACATAGATAGCAATAGCGACATGTCCTTTATTCTTAGGCAACGTGATAATGCCTACATCACTGGCAAAACGGAATAGTTTTTTAGACGCTGGATACCTTAAATAATCAGGTTCATAGATAGCCCACGTACCGGTTTTGTGCGCTACTCTTACACTAGGAGGTAATAAACCTCTAATGCGACTTCTCCCTGTTCGGCATCGCTCCATAATCTGCATAATTAACTCGGTATTAGCTTCAGAAAGCACCTGTTTGTTATACAATTTTACTAATAACGTGGCCATGTCATCGGGTGTGGTCGTGTCGCGTTTGTCGTTCTGAAAAATTTGCCAAGCTTGTGCTTTTTTCTGAAGTGGAACCTGATTAAATTGTTTTTGCCAAGCTAAGACGGAGCGGGGTTGATTTAAAAGCGTATGATCAACGGCGTTGGTGTCTAAGAGTGTTTCCAGTATGGAGCGATCGACGGTTGTGTTTTTAAAGCCTAATTGCGTCATGTGTTGTGTCACGGCTTGTGGGCCGGCAGCATGCCGTAAAATGGTATCACTGGCGCTATTGTCACTGTTAATCATCATAAGATTTAGAACTTGTTTTAAGGACATGTGAATAGGTTTTTTTTCAAAAGCATAATGCAAACTTCCAGAACCCGGTACAGAATTATGTGAATCTAATTTGATAACATGATTTAAGGAGTCTTTGTTTTCATCGACGCGGTGCAAAAAAGTAAGGGCAATGGGAAGCTTGACGGTACTTGCCATAAAGAAGGGAACTTTACCATTGTGGGTAACGACCTTATTTTTCTCGATATGAACGGCCGTAATGCCTAAAACCGTATTGTATTTTCGCTCAATATCGGCAAGGCGTTTAGTAACGGGCTCATGCGTATGAGTTAGATAACTAAGGATTTTAGATACACGAGGGGTTCGCTTCTTAGCGGTATAATTAGATATTTTTTGAGCCACATAGCTTGGGGCTTTCTTGGCTACATAACTCGGAGTCTTTTTGGCCACATGGCTTGGGGCCTTCTTGGCTACATGGCTTGGGGCCTTCTTGGCTACATGGCTTG